>JAPUIP010000073.1 GCA_027296925.1 Candidatus Poribacteria bacterium
GGGGCGCGACGATTATCCCGAGCCCAAGCGATCAGACCAATTCGGGACGGGGCATCCTCGCCGCCGATCCGGATTCGCCGGGCAGCCTCGGTATTGCGATTAGCGAGGCGGTGGAGGATGCCGCCTCGCACGATGATACGAAATATTCGCTCGGTAGTGTGCTGAACCACGTGATGCTTCACCAAACCGTAGTTGGCTTGGAGACCAAGGAACAGCTCGGCAAACTCGGCGTGGAGCCAGATGTCCGGATCGGTTGCGTGGGCGGGGGCAGTAATTTTGCCGGATTTGTCTTTCCGTTCCTCGCGGATAAGCTCAAGGGAGATAGCAACGTCCGCGTCATCGCCGCGGAACCGACGGCGTGTCCAACCTTGACGAAGGGCGTCTACGCCTACGATTTCGGGGATACCGCTCAGATGACGCCGCTTGTCAAGATGTATACGCTCGGACATGACTTTGTGCCAGCGGGCATCCACGCCGGCGGATTGCGCTATCACGGCGATGCGCCGCTCGTATGCCAGCTTTATGAAAAGGGAGTCATCGAAGCCGCCGCCTTCAGGCAGAACGCAATCTTCGATGCCGCCGTTCAGTTTGCACGCACAGAAGGCATCCTCCCCGCCCCAGAAACCGCTCATGCGGTGCGCTCAGCAATCGACGAAGCCATCCAAGCGAAAGAAGAAGGTGTTTCCCGAAACATCGTCTTCAACCTCAGTGGACACGGGCATTTCGATCTCAGTGCGTATGATGCTTATTTCGCCGGAGATCTGGAGGATTACGATTATCCGGAAGAGAAGATTGCGGAATCACTGAAGAAGCTGCCGGAGGTGTAATGCCTATCGGACCAAAAGACGGAAGGAGTGGGGAAATGAAGAAAATGGAATTCGTTAACTAATTTTCCCTGAGCAGGAAGTGTAAGAAGATGGAAGAAACTTTGACAGTTCATATTCCTCGGGAAATCCGATTGATGCTCAACCGCACGCCGGAAGAGTTTGGACGTGATGTGCGGCTCTATGCGGGCTTGATGCTTTTTCAGCAGGGGAAGTTATCCTCCGGCGCCGCAGCCGAAATGGCTGGTGTACCCAAGGTAATGTTCCTCGACCTGTGCGGCGAAAATGGAATTCCCATTTCCCAAATCACGGCTGACGACCTGCGCAGAGAGGTCGCGGATGAGCAAGTCTGATCTCGTATGTGATACATCGCTGTTGTTGTATCTGGATCATATTGGTCAGGTACATTTGCTACCTGCGTTGTTTGAATCGATCTCTGTACCAGAAACAGTCGTCATGGAACTCGATGCTGGACGACTGTTGCGCCCAGATACAATAGATCCGCGAACACTAGATTGGACAACGGTGCCAGAGGCACTGCGGCTTGCCAGCGAGGTAGAGGTACATTGACATACAACCGATAAGAAGGATCAGAGATTGTATTGCTTTACAAGAAACAGATAAGGTTTTGGCAATAACAGGTTGCCAGAGGGGAATCTGATGAAATGGCTTCAGCAGAGAATGCGAAAATGGCGTCAATGTCAACACCCTACCTCGGAAATGGAAAGCCCGATGGAACCTGGAATCTTGTATCGCTTATCCATTTTCATGTTTCATACCTGCTCCTCGTCTCTCTGCTGGGGATGATTGCTCCGGCCTTCGGGGCAATCGAAATTGAAACCACCGAGCTTGGGTTTGATCGGATTTACAAACGCGATCGATGGGTACCGCTCCAGGTCGTTATCACAAGTCAGAATGAAGCTTTCGATGGCGAGATTCGCGTTGAGGTTCGCAGCATCTTTTCCGGTGAACTCATCCAGGCGTACTCCACTCCACTCTCCCTGACGCGCGCCGATCGCCAGCGGCGCACCATCTACCTCTTCCTGCCGGGGATTTCGACCCAACTGACACTGCAACTCATGAGCCGGGAAGGGCATACCCGAATTGCTCAGGAGATCACGCCGGAGTTCCCAAAACGGGCGACAGATCTCGTCATGCTTGCACTGACACCCAAGCGTGACGTGTTGAGCCGTTGGCATGAAAAACCGCTCGGTCAAAAAGAGGAAGGACACGCTTTTGTCGCTTATGCCGATTTTACGCATCTGCCGGCGTATTGGAAAGGCTACGATTCGGTGGATGTCTTTGTCCTTCGTGGTGTTTCATTGGCAGCGCATCGCATCTCTGCACGACAGCAGCAAGCACTGCTCGATTGGATTCAGCGGGGCGGCACTTTACTTGTGTCAGGAGGTATCGATTTTCGGCACCTGCGTGGGAGCTTTCTGGAACCGTTTCTGCCTGTTGATCTGGTCGCATTACGCACGGAGACGCATCTGACGGAAGCGATGCAGCGATTCGGATTTGAAGCCGGTCCGCCCTTCGATCTGATTGAGTTCAAGCGCAAGCCCGGGACTCAGATGCTCGTTGGCAACGAGGAGCAAATCTACGTTGCGAAACGATCCTTTGGCAGCGGTCAGATTATCAATCTGGCATTCGATTACAATGTGCCCCCTTTTTCTGAATCGCCGGGGGTCGGAGAATTTTGGACGTGGTTGCTCAAAGCGGAGGGGAGATCGCCTCGCTACGCGGAAGCGCGATATGAAGCCTATCGCAAGCATAACGAGAAGATCCAGCGGTTGCTGACAAGCCGCCCGTCAACACAGGCGCCGCTGATCCAATTCTTAGCCGCTTTTCTATCCGTTTACGTCCTGAGCTTCGTCGGGCTGACGTGGTGGGCGGGGAAGCGCAAAGCAAAGGCATACTGGATTGGTGGCGTCTCGATGACGATGCTTTTCACTGGCGCCCTGATTTTCTCACGAAATGTCGTGCCAAGTTCGGTTTCTGCAACTCGCTTCTCAATTCTGTCTATCTATCCTCAACGGGCTCGTGCCCACTTGCAAACCTATATCGGTCTACTTGCTTCAGCCAGTACTGAGACACAGATTCAATTTGAGGGTGGTACATTTATCAAACCGCTGACGTCGACTGCAGCACCGCCCTTGCACCTCGTCGAAGCGAAGGATTCTCAACTCCGTCGAGCCGCTTTAGATCCATGGGTGACGCGAGCATACATCGCTGAGTCCTTCATCGATTTCCCGATTCGTGGTCCAGGTTGGCACCTGACGCAACAACAGGGAGCAGGACGCACAACAGGCGTACAGATTCAACATCATCTTTCGACCGAATTAGAAAACGTGTGGCTAATTGATGAAGGGGAATACACCTATTTCGCATCTATCCCTCCGGACACCCGTGCTGAGGCCAAAGACAGTTCCCAAGCACCTCACCGGTTTCCCTCCCCGGCGCTTTCTGAGTCGCGAAAGCAGTTTATACAGATTCTTGCCAGTGAAGGTGTCTTACGGTATCTCATACAAGAAGCGCAACCGAAGCTCGTTGGGTGGACGCGGGAATCGTTCTTGCCGATGACCCTGAATCATCCCGTGAATGGGGTGGATGAAACCTTCGTGATTTTGTATGCCGATCGTTGAACTCAGATAGCGTCAACCATATGACGGGGGCCTCGTGTGAGATTTATCAAAGTCAAGAAAGTGATGTAACGTTGAGTCCGCAAGGAGGATAAAATGAGCCAATTAGCAATCAAGGGCGGCGACAAAGCCGTCACTTTGGATCAAGGGGAAGCTGACCAGTGGCCGATTATCGATGACGAAGTGACCGAAGCTGTTGTCAACCAACTGAAAAGCGGGGAGATTTCGTTTTCTGAAACCATCTATAAATTCGAGGAGGAGTTTGCCGCTTATCACGGCGTCAAATATGCCCTCGCGCACAACAATGGCACGGCTTCAATTCATGGCGCGTTGTTCGGCGTTGGCGTTGGACCGGGGGATGAAGTCATCACACCCGCCGCTACGTTTTGGGGCACATACATGCCGATTCTTTCCTGCCAGGCGATTCCGGTCTTCTGCGATATTGACCCATTCACCGGCTGTGCCGCGCCCGAGGATATTGAACGCCGAATCTCTCCCCATACCAAAGCGATGATCGTCGTTCATCTCGGTGGGATGCCAGCAGAGATGGATGCCGTTATGGCGCTCGCGAGGCGTCACAATCTGATCGTGATTGAAGATTGTTCACATGCGCACGGCGCCACTTACAAAGGCAAAAAGGTTGGGACAATTGGGGATGTCGGATGCTTCAGCATGCAGGCGGGCAAGCTCTTGCCGAGTGGTGAAGGTGGCGTGATGATCACGAATAATCTGGAATATTATGAACGGGCGGTGTGCTTGGGACATTATGAGCGAATCTCCAGACTGCCCAGTGAAAAATATCACAAGTATGCCAGCACCTGCTTGGGATACAAATACCGCATCACTCCGATTTCTGCTGCGATTGCCCGTGTGCAACTGCGGCATCTGGATGAGCGCAACAAGCGACGGAATGCGAACGTCATGTATCTCATGGAGGGCATCGCGGAGTGCCCCGGCATCTATCCGATTAAACCGCCGGATTATGCCTTCCGCGGTTACTATAGTCGACCATACGTCCGCTATGCCGCCGAGGAACTTGGCGGATTGCCCAAAGAGAAATTCATCCAGGCATTGCAAGCGGAAGGCGTTCATGTCAGTAGCAGTGCACCCGGCGGGAGCAATCACCTGACAGCGGTTTTTCAGGAACGCAACCACACCGCCTTCACCCGGCCTGAGGTCCAGCGCGAAGTCAAATATCAGAAGGGAGATCTGCCAGCCTCTGAAAACCCACGCGAAGATCTGTTCACAATCCCCGCCTTCCCCAGCGCCAGCCGGGAACTGCTAGACCAATATATCGAAGCCTTCAGGAAAGTTGTCATCAACATTGCAGAACTGCGATCAGATGAATGATAGCGCGTTCGGTGAAGCGAGGCGTTGGGCGGACTTGCTGTGGTTCAGAATGATGAACTATCTCCGGAGGCGCGGGATGAATCGGCCAGTTTGCTGCATGTATAAACGATACGCTTCTCCGAAGTGTTCGTGCATCATCTGTTCCTCACGCGGAATTCGATACAGAAATAGGGGCAGTAGAGACGCCAGCATGGCCAAACCCGCGAGAAAGTTTTGCAGCAACAACGCATGAGCGATTCCCCATAGCCCGTGCGCAGCGTAC
>JAPUIP010000730.1 GCA_027296925.1 Candidatus Poribacteria bacterium
CAGGTCACGCATCGTGGATATGTCATGGAAACGGGGGAGATTACGATTGAAGGCACATCGGAGGAACTCCTGAATGATGAGCGCGTTCGTCAGGCATATTTGGGAGAGTAGCGTCGCACAGATGCAGCATAAACAGTTTTGAGTGGAGCTCTCAACGAAACAACCGGAGGAACAATGAAGATTCAGCAAATCACAGGAACTCAGGTGATGATTCCGTATGCCCCGCCCGTCGGGCCTTATATCGGACGTGGGCGTGGTGGCGGAACTTTGGGCGGTCATGCGCTGATCGTGAAAGTCGAGACCGATTCCGGGCTAACCGGCTGGGGCGAAGGCACCGGTAGGTTCGAAACGGACCCAAACACCGTCCTCGCCGGACACCACGCCGCTGACATGGAGAATGCGCTGGCGTTGATGGAGCAGGCGGGACTCGGTAGAGGACCGATGTCTGGAATCGAGATGGCGCTTTGGGACGTGGTTGGCAAACACGCTGGATTGCCGGTGTGCCAACTGATGGGCGGTGTTGTGCGTGAGGAGGTCGATTTCTGTGCGTGTATGGGGTTGAAGGCGCCGTCCGAATCCGCAGCCACCGCGCAGGAATATATCGATCGATGGGGGTTCCGTTTCTTAAAGACGAAAGCCGGCGATGACGTCAATCAAGATCTGGCGATTGCCGAGGCGATCCAAGGCGCAATTGGGGACACAGCGTTCCTTCGCCCAGATGCGAACAGCGGTTACTCTCCGGAGGAAGCCGAACCGATGTTGCGGAAGCTCAAGGATCTGGGCATCCGCTATTATGAAGACCCCTGCTCAACGGAGCATCTTGAGGCGTTGGTGCGGTTTCGCCGGGAGATTGGCATGTGTATCCTGGTGAATATGGGCGTGGGAACTTCAGACAGCGTGCGATCTCTGTTGGTCAACGAAGCCGCCGATATGCTGATGCCGGACACGCCGGCGGCGGGTGGTCTGCTGCGCGTGAAGAAGGTGGCAGCCGTCGCCGAGGCGTATGACGTACCGTGCCTGATGCACTGCTCACACGACCTCGGGCTCAAAACCGCTGCAATCACCCACATCGCCGCCTCCACACCGAACTTCTCCGGCCCAAACGACACCTGTTATCACGGACTGACCGACGACGTACTGACCGAACCGCTGAAGTTTGAAAACGGGAAGATTCGTGTGCCGATGGGGCCGGGGCTTGGCGTCGAAGTGGACGAAGCGAAGGTTGAACGGTATCGGAGTGCTTGAGTCTATGATCGGGTGGTACGCTTGTGAAAAATTACAATCGTAGGGGGGATTATGAAACAGTTTCGGAGCGCGTTTTGCGGGTTGTGTCAATGGACATCAAATCATTTGCGCGCCAAATTGTCTATGGTGCTTCTTGTGACTATAGGATTGTATGGCTTAACAAAGCCGCTCCCCTTGTTGGCTCTCGAAACTCGCGAAACGACAGAAAGGCGTGTCGCACCCAAGTCGAAGCCTCACACCTTGTCTCTTGAGTGGAGAGTTCAGGTCGAACAGTTGAGAAATCCATACTGGTATGCGGAACATGGTCAATTGTGGGAAGCCGAGAACTTTTGGGATAAGAATTATTGGGAGAATAAACTCCGTCAATTTGTGCAGGACGGATATAACGCGGTGCTCTACATGCCTGAACCATGGCAGGAACACCAATGGCAAACCTTTCTCATTCGCCACAACGAGTTTCCTGAAGCGCGGGAACTCACGGCAGAACAGTCGAATCAGATTATTGCACATGTAAACTGGATTTTCCGCCGGGGTCATGAACTGGGCTTGAAGAATTTTCTCTGGTCCTACTTTATTGTCACGACCCGATCTTT
The DNA here is from genome assembly GCA_027296925.1 of Candidatus Poribacteria bacterium. Lineage (GTDB taxonomy): Bacteria > Poribacteria > WGA-4E > WGA-4E > PCPOR2b > JAPUIP01. The sequence continues at coordinate 1,839 of JAPUIP010000730.1, forward strand.
CGCCAAAGCCCACGGGATGGACAAAGAGATGCCAGTCTCAGAAACCGTCGATTTTCGACACAATCTCAAACAAATGGGTCCACACTTTGGCGTCCGAAACGAGTTGACAAGGGCGTTCACTGAAGCGGCGATTGCTGAACTTTTTCAGACCTATCAACATCTCGACGGGTTATGCGGTGGTATGGGGGAAGCTTTGCCAGGAAAGCGGAGTCATTGGTATAAGGAAGCTATCGTTCCAGGACTTGTGCGATCCGGACGCAACCCAATCTTTATCGTTGACGACTGGATGCTGCCCTTGGAGGATTTTGTTTCGGACATCGCTCCAAAAGCGGTCTATAACAAGACATGGCTCTCGATTAAAGCCAACGGAGAAATGATCACCGATACAAAACCTTATCCCACATCGGTCAGGTGGTCGGAAAACGCCCAAATCCCGACGCTTTATCAGATCATGAGCCTAAATATCGACGCCAATTTTCCCTTTAACTCTCCCCGCCTGGCTTACGAAATTCTCTCTGAATTCAAGAAAGTCGAAAATTGCGTCGGTTTTGTGTCATGGTTTCTCCCAAGCAATCCCAACGACTTGTTCCGTTCGGCGCTAGGATACTACGGTAAGCATGCCGGACCATACTCGGATGAGCGGTGGATTGATCTGCTTTCTGAACGTTTCGGCGATAGAAAGGCTGCGACTCACTTTCTCAAGGCATTCGACGCTTCTGCCTACATTCCTCTGGAGGTCGCCGCGATCGCCTGGTCACCACAGGACATCGGTCATTCCCATCAACTGATACTTCCCTATTGGCATTGGACGGACGAAGATCCACGCTGGAGTTACCTTCCATCACCGGCGCGGGGCTCGGAGATACTTCCCGTCAGGTATTACGCCCGAGTGGTTGCGAAATTGGGAGATCTGTTTAGAGACAACAGCGGTGCGGACTACACGAAGAATTCCTCTCACCCCGGTGCCCAAGAATTAATCTGGGGGTTGACACGTTATCCAACAACTCCCGAAGCTCAGATGAGAAAGATCCGGCGGCTCGGTGAAGAATGCTTTCAAGAAGCGGATGAAGCGATGAAAACGGTAAAAAAGAATCTCTCCGCTGCGGCGACCCTATACAACTACATGAAAGCCTACAAACTCCT
>JAPUIP010000731.1 GCA_027296925.1 Candidatus Poribacteria bacterium
CCGCCAATCCACCGGAACGAGTTGCCGGTTTGATTTACGACCGTTTGCTCAACTCAACGATTGTCGGGTTGAGCGAGGTCGAAAAGCACCCCATTCACGCGGAAAAGGGGAAATTCCCAACTACTGATATTGGGGTATAAACTTTATCACCCCCAATATATTGGGTTCAAAAATACCAGCGAAAAACTCACTTGAGCTATCTTGTCAATATATTGATAATTAACCTGCTCAATGTCGGGTATCCGAAGAAAATCGGAACATAGAGAATAAGGAAGCCACCATGCAAAGCCCAGAAAAACATAGCGCACGAGCGTTTATTCGTGTGGACAAAGAGATGATTATTCAGTATAGGGCGCTACCATCATCGGAACCGACCGACCGAATAGCGAGTGCAGTCAAGACAAAAAACGTCAGTGTTGTGGGAATATGCTTCCGCAGTCCAAGTCAACTTCCGGTTGGCGATCAACTCGTGATCGAGTTGCACCTTCCCTCCCATGAGGAGCCAATCACTCCTGTTGCTCGTGTCGTCTGGTGTCGCCCCGGTGGAGCAGGGCATGATGTGGGTTTAGAACTGATGTGGTTCGATTGGCAGGCCGATGAGCAACTGATTTTTGCCAACTATATCCATGGCACCCATGGGCAGGAAATGGATCAGATCTATATGCCCCCGGCTGAGCTGAATTCGATGGATGCGCAAGGAGAAGAAGATGCTTGAAACTGCTCCAGCAAAGCAGATTAACGTCCTTGTTGTTGATGATTCGATGTTCATTCGGACTGCCATCAAAAGGTTGCTTGAAGCGGATTCGGAAATCAAAGTTGTTGGTATGGCATCTGACGGTTTAGAGGCGATTGAGAAAATTAAAACCTTGCAGCCTCATGTCGTTACAATGGATATCGAAATGCCGCGGATGGACGGGCTCACTGCACTCAAAAAAATCATGGCGGAAAATCCGCTGCCTGTCTTGATGATTAGCACCTTGACAGAGTCAGGTGCCTCCTCAACGATAGAGGCATTGAGTCTGGGAGCGTTGGACTATATTCCGAAACAGATCGCTCAATCTTCTCTTGACATTCTGCGAATTCAGAAGGAATTGCACACGAAGATCAAAGCGCTGGCGAAGCGCTGCCCCCGGATGAAACCCAGATCTGCGATGAGGAAACCCCAACCTGTGGCATCTCCCAGGGTAGTGACCCCAAAACCCGCTCCGGCGGTCAGACCGGTCCGGATGCCGATCCCCGATACCCAAGTCCAGGTTGTCGCCATTGGCACCTCCACGGGGGGCCCAAAAGCCCTTCAGGAAATTATTCCGCATTTTCCCGCCAACTTTCGTGTTGGTGTTTTGGTTGTTCAGCACATGCCGCCTTTCTTCACGAAGTCTTTGGCAGATCGCCTCAATTCGCTCAGTCAACTGACCGTTAAGGAAGCAGAACCACAAGAGATTGTTGAGCCAGGAAAAGTGTTGATTGCGCCCGGTGGCCAACACATGTCGGTGATCAAGCGCGGTGGAAAAGGTGTCATTCGGTTATCGGAATCCCCAACAGATCTCCACCACACCCCTTCTGTGGATGTGATGATGACCTCTGTCGCCGAAGTTTATCGACAACATGCTGTTGGTGTAATTCTAACAGGCATGGGACATGATGGTTTGGAGGGGATGACGGCAATCCACCAAAAAAAGGGATTGACCCTGGCACAGGACGAGTCAACAAGTGTTATTTATGGTATGCCAAGAGCTTGTGTTGAAGAAGGGTTTGTCGATCAAATCCTACCTTTAGATCGTGTTGCCGAGACTGTCATCCATCTTGTTCAGAAAGGCGGTGGGTAACACACATCACAAGACCCCCTATCAACAGAAAGGAGGACTTCGCTACGCTCTGCCAGAGTAGCGAAGAAGTGTTATGCAACAAGCGACTCAAGGACAAGAAACCGGTCAACAACTGCTCCAAGGTGCCGGTCAAGAACTGCAAGTGGTTGGTTTTGAACTTGGCAGTGAGAAATTCGGTGTGGACATCCTCACCGTTCGAGAGATCATTCCCGTCGGGTCAATTACGCGAGTGCCGAATGCCCCTGATTTTGTTGAAGGTATTATCAACCTGCGGGGTGAGGTGATTCCGGTCATCGATCTCCGCAAGCGTGTCGGCATTGAACAGAGCGAATTTCAAAAAAGCACGCGAATCATTGTCGTTGAACTGGATGAGCAACAAGTGGGGTTCATTGTTGACGTTGTTTCGCAAGTATTACGTATTGCAACCGATACGGTCGAACCGCCACCGGAGATGGTAATGGGCACGGGCTCGGAGTATATTAAGGGCGTCGCACGGGTCGCGGACAAGCTACTTATGTTCTTGGACCTGAAGCGAGTTTTATCCCAGACAGAGCAAACCGCGGTCCAAGGGGTGGCTTAACAGACCATTCAATGCTGCAAAAAGCGGTCTAGTAGAAAGGAAAAATAGATGACCAGAAAGCAACTTGCCAGATACATCGTTGAATCCACTAAAGACATTTTTGATATGATGATCCCGCTGCCGCTAAAAATCGGCGCGCCGGTGTCGAAAGGCGGTCAGAAAATTGTCGATGGTGTGAGTGCAATGATCGGTATTGCTGGCGATTTTTCTGCCCTGATTCAAATTTACTGTTCACGACCAGCAGCATTGGAAATTGCGACAATTCTCTTAGATGAAGAGATGCTTGAGGTGAACGAGGATGTGGAAGATACGATCGGTGAACTCGCAAACATGCTTGCGGGTGGCATGAAAGGAAAATTTGCTGAAAGCGGTGCGAACCTAGAAATTGCAATCCCAAGTGTTGTGTCGGGGAGGGAATATTCAATCAGCCAGCCAGATAATGTGACCGGGGTGCGAGTGCCGTTTGACTTAGGTGGCGAAAACAGATTAGAAGTTACCCTGATTGTTGATTCGAAAGTCATTGGTCTCAAGGCGCCTGCATGATTACATCAGCGGTCAATTGGACAGCGTTCCTGCCTTGGGGGCAGAAGTGGATAAAATCTGAGGATTGGCAATTTAATAAATCCTGCAATCGAATGTAGCCGCAGAGCCCGATGGATCGGGACAGGATTTGTGTGTCTGCCTTTGGCGCACACATAGGTGCGCCGCTACGGTCAAAATGCGCAAGTTATTTAGTCGCCATTCCTGAGGATCAGAAAACCCTCCGGGTTTTGGCAGCCCGTCCTTCTCTATATTTTTATCCGAATTTCTGATGAAATACTGACCATCTCAAACTTCTCTATATATTCAATGCCGGATAAGATTGCGCTTTTTTCTGCAACAGCATTTTGGGACACCCTATTTTGCACGCCAGAAACAAAGTGCAATCTCCGGCGATGGTCAGTATAAATCAGGCTTGATAGACCCGCAAACATTGAGTCGCAATGGAAAATCGATCGTTTCATCAATCAACGCCTATGTCAGGTAGATGGAGAGGAAAATTTCAATGTCAAACGAGCAACTATTTGACGATCCAGAAATGTTAGAGTCATTTTTGATGGAGGCCGATGAAATCGTCGAGAAGCTCGATGATGATCTGGTCACTCTGGAAACGCAACCGGATGATCTGGAGCTGTTGGATGCGATCTTTCGGAGTGTCCATACGCTTAAGGGGATGTCCGGCTTTTTAGGATTTACTCAACTGGTCCAATTGGCACATGAAACAGAAAGCGTGCTGGATCGAGTGCGCAAACAAGAGTTAAGCGTAGACCCCGACCTCATAGACGTCATCCTAGAAGCAATCGATCTGATTAAGGTCCTTCTTGAAGATATTCGATCACAAGAAATCCAGACCCACGATATGTCGGAGATTTCCGCAAAACTTGAGCATCTGATGACAGATTCGGACGCGGCACCCGCCGTAGAAACAAGCGAGGAAGAGGAAGCAGACGCAGAGGCGGTAGCGAGTGAATCATCAGGCGCCCCATTGTCTCCACTTCAATGGCTACAGCAGCAAGGCGAAACCTCGATCGGTCAGGCACCGGAACCCGTTATGGAATCATCCCCGGAAACGTCCAGTTCACCAGATTTATCTCTGTCTGATATGGAGGTATCCGCAGTTACCAATGTCACTGTTGAGGAAATTGCGCAAGCCCTTGGCATTACCCAGGAACCAACAACTGAATCCGGCGCCCCTCAAATGGATTCGCAGGACGAAACTCCGATTGACTTTGATGCGATCTTTGTGACTGAAATTGACGCTGAGGAACTCGGTAACATCGACGACATTGATACGGCAGGCCATGAATCCCAGGAACGTGCTGATGACATTTTGCAGACGACGGGGGCCACATTACCGGAAGCGTCCAGTTCCCCCGATTTATCTCTGTCTGATATGGAGGTATCCGCAGTTACCAATGTCACCGTTGAGGAAATTGCGCAAGCCCTTGGCATTACTGAGGAACCAGCAACTGAACCCGGCGCCATTCAGATAGATTCGCAGGGCGAAACTCCGATTAACTTTGATGAGATCTCTGTGACTGAAATGGCCGCTGAGGAAATCGGTGACATCGACGACATTGAGGCGGGAGATGCCCATGAAGCCCAGGAACGCGCCACCGACATTGTACAGGCGACAAAGCCTACATTTGGCGATGGAGAATCTGATGCCAAGACCGGGAAGTCGACTCAACCTGCAGTTCAAGCGTCTAAAGCTAAAGCAGCCGAATTTTTACAATCAGCCATGGCGCAAGGTAAACCGAGCGCCGGAGGTATCAGACCAGAAACGGCAAGTACGACAATTCGTGTGGATGTCAAGCGGTTGGAAGAAATGATGAATCTGATTGGGGAATTAGTCCTCGAAAGAAACCGCTTGCTGAAACTGAATAAAGACTTTGAACAGAAATTGAACCTGGCCACATTTGAAGCGGAACTGTCGGAAAATTCTGAACGGCTCAATCGTTTGACGACGGACCTGCAGCAATCGATTCTGAGCATACGCATGTTACCTATTGGCAGCGTGTTTAAGAAATTTCCGCGCATTGTGCGGGACATCGCTCGCGATCTGAATAAAGAAGTAAAACTATCCTTGTCGGGCGAAGACACGGAATTGGACAAGACCATCGTGGATGTCATCAGCGAACCTTTAGTCCATCTGATTCGGAACTCGGTTGATCACGGACTCGAAACGCCAGAAGAGCGGGAAGCGGCGGGCAAACCCAGGCAAGGAAATGTCTGGCTTTCTGCCTCGCATGCCGGCAATCAGATCATCATTGAGATCGTGGATGATGGCAAAGGTATTGATGAAAAAGTCATCGGTGCGAAAGCGGTTGAAAAGGGGATTGTCACTCCGGAGCAACTCGCAGAAATGTCTCATAATGACATTCTCGATCTGATTTTTATACCGGGCTTTAGCACCGCTACGCAGGTGAGCAAGCTTTCCGGGCGCGGTGTTGGCATGGATGTTGTGCGGACAACCGTCAGGAATTTCAACGGCTCGATCGATCTGGAAAGTCAGCTTGGCAAAGGAACCCACATCTCACTGAAGCTTCCGCTCACGCTTGCAATCATTCAAGGACTCGTCGTGAAGGTCGGCAAAGAGACATTTGCGATTCCTCTCTCTTCCGTCATTGAAACTGTTCGGATTCGGGCGGAGGATATTCAAATGATGAAGCAGCGGGAAGTGTTGGATCTACGGAATCAGACATTACCCTTAGTCCGTTTAAGAGAGGTCTTGAAATGCTCGCCTGCGGATGAACCTGAGCGCCAAAATACCGATACGTCTTATGTTGTCGTTCTCGGCGTCGCTGAACAACATGTGGGCGTCATTGTCGATAGCTTAATTGGTGAGGAAGAGATTGTTGTCAAAGCATTAGGCCATTACCTGGGAAATGTCCACGGAATCGCTGGAGCAACCATTATGGGAGATGGGCGTCCGGCGCTCATACTGGAAGTTTCCGCGCTCATGAGCGGGTATTGATGAGGCCAAGTGAAGTTGTATACCAGCGGTTTGATCCAAGTCAATCGCTTGAATCCAGTCAGGGTCTTGCTTCCTTCCCAGCACGATACGTTTCAGTCTGAGTGGGAACGTGGTTTTCGGCGCTCTGCGTTGTTACCGCTAATCCGAATGGGAAGATAAATGAGCAACCCTAAAATCTCGATTGAAGAATTTGTGAAATTCCGGGATCTGATCTATGATGCCTGCGGCATATTCTTTGCCAATAATAAGAGGTATTTCCTGGAGGCGCGGATTACGCCACGTCTGCAGATCCATGGGTTCTCAAGCTTTGGGGAATATTATCGCCTCATTGCCCATGGCTCGCGGGGCAAGGAAGAAGCGAGAAAGTTGCTTGATTCTATAACAACTCATGAGACTTCCTTCTTTCGTGAGATGCCTCAATTCCAGGCGTTAAAGTCTGAGATTTTTCCGAAGCTCATCGCGGAAAAACAGTCGGGGATTAAACGAATTCGGATTTGGAGCGCAGCATGCTCATCTGGAGAAGAACCGTATACAACGGCAATGTTGCTCAGCGAGGATCCGACTTTAAGCAAGCCGCCGTGGCAGGTCGAATTAATCGGTACGGATCTGAGTGAGACGATTCTCGCCCGTGCCCAGAAAGGAATTTATAGCGAATATGCGCTACGCAACACCCCAGCGCCCTATAAATTGAAATACTTTGCAAAAGTCGGGTACGAATATCATATTAAAAATCAATTGCGTCAAAGGGTTCAATTTTCTCAACTCAACCTTTGCGACGCTGTGAAGATGAAATCCATGCGAGGGTTTGATCTCATTTTTTGTAGAAACACGTTAATCTATTTTGATTTTAGATCAAAAACGCGGGTTGTGGAAGACCTGTGCAATAGCCTTGTGCCGGGGGGGTATCTGTTTCTCAGTATGACGGAGTCGCTATTCGGTGTTAGCGATCGATTTCGCACGACTCGATTGGCAGGGACGGTTCTCTACCAGAAAGTTGTTGAACCGTGATTCCCTTGAGCGGATTGGTACGCCGCCATACATATTTTGGCGAATGATGTCATCGTCAAATGGGTAGCCCCTGTGGTCTCCGGATTAAGGGCATTCATCTCTCAACGGAAGTTCACTCGGTCCATCAATCCCTAGGATTTGCTCGCTGTGACGTGGCCAGGGTCACGGCAATTTCAATGCATCAATTTTAATGTTGAAAATTATCAGGAGGTTATCATGAAGGTTCTTGTGGTTGACGACTCCCGCACCATGCGGCGGATGATCATTAAGCATTTGACTCAATTGGGTATCGATGAAGTCGTTGAAGCCGGCGATGGTGAGCAAGCCCTGTTAGAATTGGTCAAGGTTTACAAAGTGAAAGAAAAGATAGATCTGATCTTGACGGACTGGAATATGCCGACAATGACAGGACTGGATTTTGTCAAAGCGGTGCGTCAACGCACTGTTTTGGATAAGGTGCCCATTATCATGATCACAACGAACAATACCAAAGCGGATGTGGTGGCTGCTGTTGGTGTGGGCATCAACAATTATATCACAAAGCCATTTACACCAGATACGCTTCGTGAGAAAATCGTGGACACCTTGAAAAAGTTTCATGGGATTTAGTCGGAGGAGGGAGCGCCTTGAGTTCAGTTTATAAATCCAACAGCGGGCCAATCTGACCTACTCGAAATTGAGGTCTAAAAAGTAGTAGATAGAACCTTAATGGATGCCAATCTGTTAGATTTGAGGAGTTTTAGAAAATTCTCCATCCCTTCCCATCTTATCAGATGTCCTTTGAGGAAATTCTTGTCCCTTCCTACTCGTCGCGAATCTGACAGCGTGTCGCGGCCAGTTTACTGACTTCGTTTAACATATAGGTAAAAGGAGCGTACAGGTGATTGGGAAACGAAAGCAAGACATCACACATTTAACGGCTGATTCTCCTACTCAGATTGATCTGCCGTACGCCGATAACCGCGACTTGGGTGCGATTGTTGTTAAAACGAAGGATATTATTTCCACGCTGTTCGAAGCCATTGGGCGTTCTACAGAAAACAGCGAGAAACTCGACAGTGAAACGTTTAAGGTAAAGTTGGATCAGAACCTCGCTTGGTTAAGGAAAGCGAACGATGTCCAGGAACTCACTGAAATTGAAGAGACCATTAAAAAATTGATCTTTCGCCAGCACGAAGCGGAGAGAATCTATCGCCAAAATCGGTATGCAGAGTTTTCCAAAATTGTAGAGACTTTAATGGAAGGGGTTAATGAAATCGCGAGTGAGAATCATCAATTCAACAATCAATTCGATGTGAGCCTGTCTGAGTTTGATCGTGTTGCTGAATTAGATGACCTCAAGCAGATTCGACAGCGGATTTCTCAGGTCGTTACCGTAACTAAAAAGGTATTGCAGCAAAAACGGCACCAAGACAGTGAGAAGCGCATAGAACTGTCAAAAAAGATTGAAGCACTTGAAACCCAACTACAGCAAGCCACAGAGGAAACACTCATTGATGGGTTAACCAAAGTGGCGAACCGTCGGGGATTTGATCAACGTATCCGAGAAGCAGCCAAACGCAGTCAGACCCTGGAACACGGCTTTGGGCTGGTGTTATTTGATGTTGATCACTTCAAGAC
>JAPUIP010000732.1 GCA_027296925.1 Candidatus Poribacteria bacterium
AGCCATGTCAATCTCACGGCTCGGATTGAATCCTACACCAAAGGCGGACAAATCCTCGTCTCCGAAGCCACCCTTCTGGATACGAATTCTATCGTAAAGGTTCATCAATCGATGGAGATTGAGCCAAAAGGTTTCACTGAAAAGATGACGATTTACTCTGTCAGTGGGATTGGCGGACAGTACAACCTCTCCCTGTAATACCTCATTTCGCACGCTAACAACACAGCCGATAACTTCGCATCTCGGACATTTCTCGCATTTCTTTGAGACGAGCAGCGACGCGAACCCGCATTGTACCATCGCAAGTTGAGTCTCAACACAGAAAAATCGTGTCCGATAAGTGTGTGAATGAAGACCCACCAGAGAGTAAAGAGTAACAAATAGAATCTGTCGTCTTTCGCATAGACAGATATTCCGTCACTTATGCACACGAATGGCTTGCCGGCGTCTCCCTTCGCTCATTCCATCAATTGAAGAATCCGCCGGGCCCGCTCCACAACCGGCAGATCCACCATCTGACCATCCACGGCAACCGCACCCGCACCGGCGGCTTCTGCCTCCTCGAAGGCGGTCACGACACGCCGGGCGTACTCGACCTCCGCATCCGTCGGGCGGAAGACCGTGTGGGCAATTTCAATCTGACCGGGATGAATCAGGGCTTTGCCGGTAAAACCGAGCTCCCGCGCCAGACCCGCATCCCGTTCAAATCCGGCGGGATTCCGGATATCCAGGTAAATCCGGTCTATCGCTTGCAGGCGTTCGCTGGCTGCCGCCACAACGAGCGCCGACCGGGCGTAAAGCATGTCGCCGGCTTCGCCCTCCCGCGTGGCGAACAGTCCGAGATCTAGCGCAAAATCTTCGGCGCCGAACATGAGCCCGACGAGTCTGGGACAAGAGGCGGCAATCGCAGGCGCCTGAATGAGCCCACGGGCGCTCTCGATCGTCACGAGCAGTCGCGCGCTCCCCGGTTGGAGTCCGACGTCTTCCTCCCGTTCATCCAGAATCGCAGCGACCCGAAGCACATCGTCGGGACCGTTCACTTTCGTCAGCACCAGTCCATCCAAACCCGGTTGAATCACCGCGCGCAGATCTGTCTCCATAGCGGGGCTCCCGGCGGGATGGATACGCACAAAGCGAAGCGGACCTCCCGGAGAACGCCCCAAGGTTGCAGCGACCAGATTCCGCGCGGTGTCCTTCTCCGCGGGCGGCACCCCGTCCTCCAGATCGAACATCGCCACGTCCAGCCTCAGACCGAGAGCCTTATCAATCATCCGCTGTTGATGTCCGGGAACGAACATCCAAGATCGCAGTATTTGCATGTTAACCTGTCCTCTCACAAAGAATTATGTCATAATCCCCTGCTCTCATTCCTTCTTTCAATGTTCGTTTTCAGCAAATCCTTAATCTCTTTGATATCCCTTGACATGGTAAAGATTTTCACGATCGCAACGACCATGACAATAAAAAACAAAACTGAAATAAGCTGGAGTAAACCCACCGCGAAATTAATAAAACCTCTAACCTTGGTCATCTTCATCGGGACATAATGATCGCCACCAACAACAATGGTGACCGGTTTACCCTCTCGAGCACCGTAGCCGTCTTTGTAAATACTAATCAGGTAACGTCCCGGCGGCAAACCGGTTTCATACTCACCACTGCTATCCGTTGTGGTTTCGTATTCCCTGCCATCTGTGCTGACGATAACCACCCTGACATCGGAAATAGGGGTTTGTTGCGGCGTAGTATCGACAATGTTACCATGCAACGTACCGGTTGCATCCTGAGCAGATGCGCTTGCACCGTAGATCATCAAAAAGCTTAAAATGAAAGTGATTCTCAAGTATTTGATCTGATACCCCCAAAGGTTGAACGACAAATCTTCATTTCATCTGATTCACGAACCCACCTCCACTTCTGGGAAGAGATCCTTTTTAGGAGAGTTGCCCCGCTTATAAACCATGATACTGCGCGTGAAGTTGATGACGACCTGACCGTCCTGATTGATGCCGCGTGAGCGAACCCTGATGATGCCCGCTTCGGGGTAGGACTTCGACTCCCGTTTCGCCAACACCTCAGTTTCGCAATAGAGCGTGTCTCCCAAAAACACCGGATTGGGCAGCTTGATCTCTTCCCACCCCAAATTCGCCATGGCGTTCTCACTCACATCCGACACACTCATTCCGGTGATCAGGGCGAGGGTGAACGTGCTATTGACCAGAATTTTTCCCCACTTAGTTCTTTCGGTGTAGCGCGCGTCAAAATGCAACGGGTTCGTGTTCAGGGTGAGATGGGTGAACAGGGTGTTGTCAGCTTCTGTGACCGTGCGCCCGAAACGGCTCCGGTAGACATCCCCAACTTCAAAATCCTCGTAGAATCGCCCCTCCCAGCCCGTTTTAATTTTCTTTTCTGACTCGGCCATATTGTCCCCCTGTACCGGACATCGATACGATTGATAAATGCTTTGATTTCTTCCAATATTATACCGTTTTGAATTTCAGATGAGCCTATTCTCAAATCCCCCTCAATCCCCCTTTTCCAAAGGGGGTCGGGGGGATTTTATTGGCTGTTCTGTGGTTCTTTATATTTCTTACGAAATGCCTCATTGAAAACCACAAATGGTATTATATCACAATCCAGACTTTTTGTGTGTTCGAGTTGAGTGCGCCGAGCTCGGCCCAACAACCTAAAATTGAGCCGGCATGATTGGGTACATTTTTTCGCTTGACCTTTCTTTGACAATTTGATAATCTGTATCTGTCATTCGGATCTAATCGAAGAGAGGAGTCGTTTGTACGATGCTCAGCGATTCACAAATTGCGACGTTTGAGGAAGAAGGGTGCCTGGTCATCGAGGACCTTTTCACCGAGGAGGACCTTCGTCCCGTGAAAGACGAATTCAACACGGTGGTGGAAGGGGAGGCGCGGCGGCTTTACGAAGCGGGCCGAATTGGCGCCCTGTATGAAGATGAACCGTTTGAACGACGGCTGGCAAAGGTTGCCGCGGAGGCCCCCGAGGCGGCTGCGGCGTTACAAACTCGCACCCACAAAGGCGAGGCCCTGTTCCAGTTCATGAAGCATCCCAAAATCCTCGATCGGGTGGAGTCACTGGTGGGACCCGACATCCTCTGTCACCCATCCTATAATATCCATCCTCGTCTGCCGGATGGATATACCAGTTCACATCAGGACGCGGGTTACTATCTGCCAGATGGCGATGAGACCTTGATCTTGGCATGCCTGATACCGCTTGTCGATACCACGCTTGAAAACGGCTGTCTGTGGGTTGCGCGGCGTCGGCATAAAGAGGGCGTTTTTCACCATTTTTCGGGCGAAGGTGGTCTGAATCTTTTGCTTGAAGATGTGCCAGAGTCAGAACGGATACCGCTCCCCACAAAGGCGGGCAGCATGGTGATGTTTAGCAGCATGTTGCCACACGGTTCGCTCGTCAACCGCACCGATACTATCCGCTGGAGTATGGATCTGCGCTATCAGGCGTTAGATCAGCCGACGGGACGCTGGTATGTTCCCGGCTTTGTCGCCCGAAGTCGTTCACACCCGGAATTGGAAACCCCGAACTGTGCCGCGTGGGTTGCTGAAGTCGAGCGTGTGGGGCGAGAAGCGGAACAATACCCCGAACGTCCCCGCTCTCGTTGGACTCAGTCCTAAGGAGGGATTTTCGATGTCAAAGCAATCAGCGCCTGCCAACATTCTGATTATCGGTGGCAGCGGATTCGTGAGTGGTACCCTTGCGCATCGGGCGATTGACGATGGACACAAGGTCTGGACGATTACACGCGGCCAGCGTCCAATCCCCGGTGGAATCATCGCTCTCATCACCGACCGACACGATTCAGTAGCGTTTCAGAAGGCGGTGGCCGACGCGGACGTGCAGTGGGACGTCGTCATCGATTGCATCGGTTATGAACCAGCGGATGCGAAACAGGATATTGAGGTATTTCGGAGCCGGGCGCGTCAGCTTGTGTTCGTATCGACCGATTTCGTATTTGACCCCGCTCATCGTCAATTCCCACAAGGCGAGGAGACCGACTATTACCTCTCAGACGGATATGGGGGAAAGAAGCGACTTTGTGAGTTGGAGTTGATGAACGGCGATACCGGCGACATGCAGTGGACGGTTGTCCGGCCGTGCCACATTTATGGTCCCGGCTCAGAATTGGGCTGTCTGCCTCTCCACGGCCGTGACCCACAACTCATTGCCAAGCTTAGGGCCGGTGAAACGCTTCAGCTTGTCGGCGGTGGGCACTTTTTACAGCAACCGATACTCGCCCGGGATCTGGCGGACCTCATCTTGAGCATCGGTGGAAACGAAGACACGTATGGACAGATCTTCTGTGCGGCGGGGCCGGACATCATCGAATCGCGTGAATATTATCGCATCATCGCTGATATTCTCGGTGTTGAACTCAACGTCGAGGAAATTTCGGTCAGTGATCACCTGGCTGCCCACCCGGAGATGGCTTCGTTTCTCTGTCATCGTATCTACGACCTCGACAAGCTGCGGTCCTGCGGCGTTCGGGTGCCCAATACGTCGATTGAACAGGGGCTCCGCGAGCATGTCGAGAGCCTACTTGACCGCAACGGCTAAAACCGCGTTGCAAGGAGATGTCCATGAAAATTACACAGATCGATTGTCACAAAGTCATCGTTCCGATGAGGCCGGGAACGGTGAATAGCCCGCGGTGGGGAAATCCGGGCTTTGATGAAGTTCCTAAATTTATCATCAAGGTCCACACCGATGAAGGCGTCCACGGCGTCGGGGAAACGTACCGCGGCGTCACGCAGGAAGCCGTCGATGCCGGAATTACCAGCCTGATCGGGACGGATGCGCTGGCGATAAACCTCAGCGACCTCCCCATCCCGCACAATGGCGCCTACGATGCGCTTGAAATTGCGCTCTTCGACCTCGTCGGCAAGGCAGTTGGCTGGCCCGTGCACAAACTGCTCGGTGGCGCACATCGTGACCGCGTGCTGACAGACTATTGGTGTGGACGCAAAACGCCGGAGGATATCGCGCGTACCGCCAAGGAAGGTTGGGATAGGGGATTCAAAGGGATTAAAATGAAATGCGCCCTCGAAGATCCGATGGTCGAGCGTGTTCAGGCGATTGCCGAAGTCGCTCCGGAGATGAGAATTACGGTCGACCCCAACTGCCGATTTTACCGACCCGCCGCCGCGCTTGAATTGGCGCGAGAAATGGAGTCTTACAACATCGAAGTATTCGAGGATCCAACCCCGAAAGAGGACCTTGAGTGGTATGTTTTTATGCGGCGCGAGATGAAAATTCCGCTGGCGCTGCACCTCAGTAGCCCAGACGCGGTGATTGCCGCCGTGCAGAAAGACTGCGTCGATTGCTTTAATTTCGGCGGAGGCATGGTCCAGTTTGTAAAAATGGCGTTCATCGCTGAGGCCGCGGGTAAACCGATCTGGCACGGTTCAGGTGTCGATCTCGGTATTCTCGATATGGCTTACGTCCACGCCTGCGCCGCCGCAAAAGCCTGCACGATGGCCAGCGACATTATCGGGAACTTCTTCCGTGAGGATGATCTGATTATCAACCCGATTCAGTTTGAAGATGGATACGCCATTGTTCCCCAAACGCCGGGGCTTGGCGTGGAGTTGGATGAAGACGCCGTTCAAAAGTACACGGTCGATTAAATGGCATTCAGTATTCGGAAGGACTCAAAATCGCTTGAGAACTCGACATTATTCAACTTTACAATTGCCTTGATCTAAAGATTAGGCTCTGAACTATTCCAAAACCTATTTGGAGACTTTTGTGCATCTCGATATGTCACTTTGTGACGAGA
This sequence comes from Candidatus Poribacteria bacterium, assembly GCA_027296925.1. Classification (GTDB taxonomy): domain Bacteria; phylum Poribacteria; class WGA-4E; order WGA-4E; family PCPOR2b; genus JAPUIP01. The sequence continues at coordinate 5,831 of JAPUIP010000732.1, forward strand.
CGATTCTTCATCGTTATCGGACATAAAATTCAACGATTGTCACAAGTGTGAATCAATAGTCATGCGGGTTTGCGATTTTGGATAATCCCAAATTCCCCGAATTTCGTCCGATAAGGCACTCTTTCTGAGCGATGTTACACCAAGCAATTGATTCGACGGCACTTTTTTGTGCCAAATTTTTTGACAGTGTGCTATCATGCTAGCAATACAGTACGACCCGAAAATCGAGCTAAATCTCTTCACGGAAAGGAGAAGTAATGTTATGGAGAAACGATTCACTCTCGTTGTTTCCGCAATTCTGATAATTATTGGACAGCTAACGCTCAGTCACGCCGTCGAGGTCAAGCTCATCGCCAGCGATGAGGCGGCAGGGGATGACTTCGGAAATTCCGTCTCGATTGACGGAGACACCGTCATGGTCGTTCGTTTCAGCCCCGACGATGACGGTGTCGGGAAGTAATAGAGGCGCCGCATATATCTTTGTGCGCAATGGGAGTAATACCATTTTCAGTTAGAAGTGAGACGATTCGTTCTTGTCATTCTGAACGGAGCGCAGCGGAGTGAAGAATCTCTTGTTGGCTTTATGATTGCAGTCCTGAGATTCTTCGCCT
>JAPUIP010000733.1 GCA_027296925.1 Candidatus Poribacteria bacterium
CCGTCGAAGTAGGTATGCGCGCCGAAGCCAATCGTCAACCGCTGGTTTTGCGTCAAGTTGTAGTCGGCGGGATGAAACGCTGCTGATGTCGCGACACACTGGCCGTTGATGTAGAGCTTGAGCCGATTCTGAATCCGCACAGCCGCGAGGTGGCGCCAGCCGGAAGGTAAAGCGCGGTCCCAGGTCACCATTGTTCCAGCCCGAAAACTTCGCACATGTCCAGAAGGCAAAGTTCCGACGAAGAGCTTTCCATCATACACCGCCATCGACCAGGCGCGTCGAAGAAAGACGGTCGGCGTGTTGTCGACGTTGCCAACGAAGGTGAACCCACGGTCTTCCATCCGCCAGACGTTCGCCATCGGCAGCGAGCCTGCATACATCTTCTGGTTATACAGGGCCATGCCCATGACCTCACGTTCGTATCCGGTGCGGCCGACGTTCGTCCATTTCTGGTCGCCGTCATAACGATGGACTTCACCCTCCGGCCAGGTGCTGACGTACATATCGCCTGCGTAGGTCGCCGCTCCGTAGGTTTGCGTCGAACCAGTCGGTGTGCCGCAATCCGCCCATTCGTTACCGCCGAGGTAGCGTAACACCTCACCGCCGTTGACCAGCGCGTAGAGTTCTCCCTTATACACGGCGAAGCTGAGCAGTCGCCTATCCGGCCCAATGTTTTTCCAACGCTGGCCGCCTTCATATTGAAACGCCCCCCGTCGATAGAGACTGGTTGTGTACAACGCACCTTGGAACAGTGTCAGTGACGACGCCATATCGGCTTTGCCGGTTTCATAGCCGTTGACCTGTTGCGCCTCCGGAGTGGCATCTTCGACGCCGGGTTGGCCGCAATCGATCCAGGCGCCATCGCTCTCAACTCGATAGACCCTTCCGCCTGGCGCGGTGTTCTGTGGCGGCGGAAGCGCCGAACCAACCGTATTATAGCGACCGGTACAGCAATACAGCGCCCCATCAAAACGGGCGATTGATGGAACCGCATTTGATCTATCTGGACAGGCGCCCAGGTCCTGCCACTGTCCCGTGCCCTCATAACGCCAGAGATGGCCCGTCTCCTCAGCGCCACCTTCAAATGTTCCCGCATAAAGCGAACCTTCCGACACGTGCAGTGCTTTGACCTGTACCGCGTTCCCCGGTCTGCCTTCATCCGTCCAGTTGGTATCGATTCTTCCCTGATCTATCCCGAAGTGGAGGTTACGGTAATTCGCTTGGGTCGTGGAGGTGACGCCTGTATTGGTCACGATGCTTAAGCCGAAACCCTGGCGCGCCTCCGGGTCGAACTTGCTGATAATGTCTCCGACGACGTCACCGTGTTTCTCATGCGTTTGAATCCACACGGCAACCGAAAAATTGCCGGTGCCCAGGCGCATCGCCGGGTGGTCCTCCACCACAAGATGACTATCCAGCCCGTTGAATCGAGCTGCGATTGGGTGCGGGCTACCCACCCCAGCAGCCGCCAGCTCAACATTCGCGGGGCGAACGATTAGCCCTGAATCCGAATGGTCTTCACAGTCGTCACGAAATGGCCAACAGCCAATCAACCCTGTCTCAAGGCTCATCAATGGATCTCCTTATGTAATCATACTGGCGTGTGTCTGTCCTGGCGGTTTTTGGAGGACTCCACTTTCCAAACTTCTCAGATCGGTTTTCACCCATATTTCTGATATAATATGGTATGCCGTCTTGCGCTATTCCCGAACTCTTCTCGTTGGATGGTGCTCACCAGTTTACACCATCAACCATTTTTTATCAAGCACCTTCCGAGTTATATTTAGAAAGGATTGAACGATGAAATTGACCCAGGCACAGATCGATGCGTTTCACCAAAACGGATATCTCGTTGTGGAAAACGCGCTGGGACCTAACGACCTTGACCCCTTGATTGCAGATTTTGAATCTCTTATCGATGACGTCGCCGACGAGTTATACGCCGCAGGAAAAATTGAGGAACGCTACGAAGAGCAACCCTTCGAACGACGAATCGCCTGGCTGACCAAAGCGGCTGGAGTCGCCCTGCAGGGACACGTGTCATTCCCGGTGAATCTTCGCCGGGCGATCTTCGACTTCCTGCATAATGACAATCTCCTGGACGTGCTTGAGCCGATTATCGGACCCGAGATTTACTGCAATCCGACGCATCACGTCCGGCCCAAATTGCCGGAGCCGGTGATGGGTGAAGAATTTGACAATTGGATACAGAGATCGCCATTCCACCAAGACGCGGCGGTACTGCTTCCCGAAGCTGACAATACCCTGGTTGTGACGACGTGGATTCCTCTCGTTGATGCGACGGAAGAAAATGGTACGCTGCAGGTCTATCCCGGCTTGCATCGCGATGAAATTCGCAGGCACGTGAGATGTCCTTACGGCTGGATGATCGCCCCGGACTTGATGCCCGAAGGCGAGCCTATTACCATCCCCGTCAAAAAAGGGAGCTTCATCCTCATCCACTGCCGAACCCCGCACGGCTCGGGCGCCAATATGTCGGACGAGGTTCGCTGGAGCTTGGATCTGCGGTGGCATGATGCGCGAAAACCCGGTGGTAGGCCGTTACCCGGCATCCAAGTGCGTAGCCGTGCACAGCCGGAAACGGTGACACGCGACCATCAGGCGTGGATCGATGCCTGGGAGGCGGCAAAGGCGGATAAGCGCCCGAGGAAAATGTACCGCTGGGAGGAGTGAATTCGATGATACGGTTGAATCATCTTTGCCTTGAGGGCTTTTCTCACTAAACATTCACATATTTCCGTATCGGCAAGATGCTGCCGAGTAATCCAATGAGAACGCCGCCTAGCAAAATCAGAGCGAGTTGATTGAACGGAATGAACGCCATCTCACCAATCCGCGGCGTGAAGAGGCGGAATAGCGCGTAAAAACTGCCGACTCCGGACAAACTTCCCATAAACCCCAAAAAGATCCCCTGGGCGATCAGCGGGAGACGGATGTACCAGTAGGTTGCGCCGACCAGTTTCATGACACGGATCTCTTCGCGGCGAAAGTAAGCGGTGAGCATAATGGAGAAGCAGACGATGATCACCGAAGCCCCACCCATTAAACCGCCTAACCCCACGATTACCATCTCTGCTTTGCGAATAAATTCAGAGCTATACTGCTCATAACTCACGTCCTCAATTTCACGAAAGGATTTAATGTGATGGGCAAATTGCTCAAGCGCTTCACGATTCAACGAAGTTCCTTCGACATAAATCTCAAGGGAGGCAGGCAGCGGGTTGATATCCTCGAATCCTTGCGTGATAATCGCTCCCAATTCACCAAATGCCTGTTCACTTCGAGCCAGCGCTTCTGCTTTGGAAACGTAGCTCACCGAAGCCACCTGATCCATCTTCTCAATCTGGCTCCGAAATTCCAATCCTTCCGACTCCCCCACGGTATCTTTAAGAAAAGCGATGACCGCGGGTTCGTCTTTGAGGTCTTCCACTTCTCGGTGCAGATAGTTCCCAACCAGGATCAAAGCACTCATAATCGTAATCGTCAGCGTGATAATAATAACGCTTAGGAAGCTTACAAAACCGCCATGTCGGATATTCGAAAAGGCTTCTTCGAGCAGGTATCGCATAGGAAAATATGAAGCGTGATAAGTAAAGCTGTGAGTCAAGTATCGACTAAACTTTTGCCGACGAACGCGAAAGCATCTACAAAGATTCTAATATATGATTGATGACTTCATCCGTCCGAATGCCTTCGCCCTCGCCTTCAAAGTTCAAAATCATACGATGGCGTAAGGCTGGCAGGGCAACGGATTGTACATCTTCAAAGGCAACATTGTAACGCGCATCGAGCATCGCCTTAATCTTCGCCGTCAACGTAATTGCCTGTAGTCCACGAATGCTTGCGCCCAATTCAACGTACTGCTTCGTCATCTCCGGCGCATCAGGATTATCCGGATGCGTTGCACGGATGAGCCGAATGATATAGCGTTCCAGATGCTCTGCAATTGGGACGCGCCGGACTAGCTGGCGCATTGATTGAATTGTCGCGGCATCGCAGACCTTCTCGATAGAGATGACCGTTTCTGATGTCGTCCGGCGTAAGATCTGAAGCATTTCATCTTCCGCCGGGAAGGCGATGTGAAGTTTGAATAGGAATCGATCCAGTTGCGCTTCGGGCAAGCGGTATGTCCCTTCCATATCAAGGGGATTCTGGGTTGCGAGGACACAGAATGGTTCTTCCAGTTTATAGCTTGTCAGCGCCACACTCACAGTCCGCTCCTGCATTGCCTCCAGCAGAGCAGATTGCGTGCGTGGCGTTGCGCGATTGATTTCGTCCACCAGGACAATTTGTGCGAAGATTGGGCCGGGCCGAAATTCAAACTGTTTCTGTCCCTGCGAGTCCTCGACGAGCAGCGTCGTGCCTGTGATGTCCGAGGGCATCATGTCCGGCGTAAACTGAATCCGCTTAAACGATAGACTCAGCGCCTCGCTCAAGGTATGAATCAACTGCGTTTTTCCTAATCCGGGAACCCCTTCGAGTAGGACATGCCCATCGGCAAGTAGACAGAGCAGTACGCCATCGATAATCTCGTCCTGCCCGACGATGCGCTTGTGGACTTCTGCCTTCATCCGGTTGAAGTTTTCCCGGAATTGTTCGACCTGAGCTTCCACATCCATGATCGACTCCTCGGTTGCAAACGTGAAACGTGTTGCGTGAATATGTAGATGATTATAGCAAAGGTTCAGCACGGTTTTCAATAAATTTCCGATCTGTGTTCCATTTCTTTTTTTGGGTTGACAGGATTACTGTAAAGCGGTATGATGATACGTCAGATATCGTAAGACGTTTCGTCGATTCGCCCATTTGCAGATTCATTGAAGGAGTTAAATAAGAATGCCAAGAGAACTCGTTGCGATTGCGCCACGGCAACCGGTACTCCGCGAATACGAGGAGTCGCTGCTTAACCCCGGCGAAGTGCGGCTCCGCAGCTTTTTTTCTGCCCCCAAACACGGCACCGAACTGCGCGGTTATCGCGGTGATACGAAAGATCATACAGCCCCCTTTGATCCAGAACGCCGCCTCCATGTCGGCCCTGCAGGGACGCCGAAATTTCCGGTTCGGCTGGGAAACATGGCCGTCGGCGAAGTCATTGAGGTCGGCGAAGGCGTGACCGGTTTTCAGATCGGCGATCGGGTTTTTGGACATCTGCCCATCCGTGAGACACATACCGTTGCTGAAAGCCGCCTGGAAAAAGCGCCCGACGGGATGTCCGCCGAAGCCATCGTGTATTCGGATCCGGCGGGGGTCGCCCTCGCTCCGGTACGCGATAGCAATATCGCCATTGGTGACCGCGTGGCAGTACTTGGGCTGGGCGCGATTGGGCAGATGGCGTTACAGATCGCGCGGCTTCAAGGCGCACGGTGGATTGTTGCCACAGATCCGATTCCCACTCGACGCGAGCTTGCCAAGAGGCACGGTGCGGATGTGGTTCTCGATCCGATTGCCGAAGACGCCGGACTCGTGATCAAAGATCAGACAGACAAGATTGGTGTCGATGTCTCGCTCGAAACCAGCGGAACTTACGCCGGATTGAACGATGCGTTACGCGCCACAGGCTTCGGCGGTACCGTTGTCTCTTCGGCGTATTACACGGGGGATGCGCGTGCCTTAAGCCTCGAAGGGGAATGGCACCGAAATCAGTTGACGGTTATCTCCACCCGTGATGCTAACCCATACTTGCGGAATCATCCGTTGTGGGATACGCAACGGGTACATGGGGAGGCGTTTGCACTGCTGCAGGAAGGAAGGCTTTCGGTGGAGGGATTAATTCATCCGATTGTGCCTTTCGCGGACTCGGCTGAAGCCTATCGTGAAATTGATGAAGCGCCCGAAAAAAGCATCAAATTGGGCATTACTTATGACACGTAGGATAGTACACGCTTATGCTTTACTATCTGTTTTTTGAGCAACTGACAGATATCTTTTCACCCTTCAATGTCTTCCGTTATATCACTTTTCGCTCCATCTATGCGACGGTGACGGCCCTGTTGATTTCGTTGCTTTTTGGCCCGCTTGTTATTCGGCACCTCCGGCGCTTGCGAATTGGTGAGCAGATTCGGGAGGATGGCCCAGAGATACATCAGAGTAAAGCCGGTACACCGACGATGGGGGGGTTGCTCATTATCTCCTCCGTGTTGATCTCGACCTTTTTATGGGCGCGTTTGGATCAACCCTACATCTTTGTACTTGTGTTCAGTCTGGCGTGGTTTGGGGGCTTAGGTTTTCTCGATGACTACGCTAAGATTACCAAACAACGGTCGCTTGGTTTGCGTGGCTGGCATAAGCTCTTACTCCAAGCAATCGGCGCGTTCGTCATTGCGTACTACCTTTACCGCTGGGGACCGGTGCCACAGGATGATCTCACATCAAAAACATCAATAATCATCCCCTTCTTTAAGCACCTCCGCCCCGAGCTCGGTATTTGGTTTATTCCGTTTACCATACTGGTGATTGTTGGAACGTCCAACGCGGTCAACCTCACGGACGGCATGGATGGATTAGCAATCGGATGCACGCTGTTTGTCGCGACGACATTCGGGATTTTAGGCTATTTGACGAGTCACCAAAGATTGGCGAGTTATCTCGATATCGCCCATCTTCCAATAAGCGGAGAAGCGACCACTGTTTTTTGCGCAGCACTCATTGGCGCGGGGCTCGGTTTCTTGTGGTACAATTGTCATCCCGCACAGGTTTTCATGGGAGATACCGGCTCATTAGCCCTCGGTGGCGCGCTTGGGACCGTTTCTATCCTGATCAAAGAAGAGATGTTACTTTTGCTCGTTGGCGGACTCTTCGTTGCTGAGGCCCTCTCCGTCATCATTCAGGTGTGGTCGTATAAAACGCGGAAAAAGCGAGTGTTCAAAATGTCACCGCTGCATTATCATTTTCTGCTGATCGGTTGGAAAGAATCGAAGGTCGTCATCCGCTTCTGGATTGTTGGGCTAATCTTGATGTTAATGGCATTGAGTACTCTCAAGTTGAGGTAAGAGGTTACGTGCAAATGTCTCAGTTGGTGACTTTAAAACTACCTGATTCAATATATGCTCGGTTCAAGCGAATGGCTGAAGCAACAGAACAACCGGTTGAAGAGGCCGTCATGAAGAGTCTTACCGCGTCTTTGCCTCCCTCGGTCGATGATGTACCTTTGGAAGTGCAGCCAGAACTGATTGCATTAGAACGGCTGAATGACACTGTATTGTGGGAAGTCGCGCAAAGCACCATGTCGAAGTACAAATTGCGTAAATGGAAGCGACTCATGGATACAAATCAGGAAAGGACATTAACTGATGAGGAGCAACATAAGCTAAATGCGTTTGTGACCGAAGCGAACCGGCTGGCCTTGCGAAAAGCTCATGCTTACGCGGTTCTCAAGTGGCGTGGTCACAGCCTTCCAACGCTGGAACAGATTCAAGAAAAATGAGAAGAGCGGTTATTTCTGTTGTCTTACGTGAGCGAATCACGACGCAAGCGCCCGGCGCCGTTGGGTCAGTGTCGGATGGCATCCGCCGAAAGATTAAATCGCAGTTGTAGCCCCCACATATTATCCCGTTTTACGCATTCAGCCAATGACATTCACCGGAAAACAGACTACCGTTTTTGGACTCCATCGCAGCGGCGTTGCCGTTGCCAAACTGCTAGACGACCTCGGCGCAAAAGTGCGTGTTACCGATCCGAAGCCAGCGAATCAACTCCAAGCGGACATCGACGCCCTGAAGGATCGGGAGATCGATTTCATACTCGGTGGACACGACCACCGTTGCATTGAGGGGGCTGATCAGATTGTCGTCTCGCCGGGGGTGCCGCTCGACATTCCGATCTTACAGAAAGCCCGTTCGATGGGCATCCCAATCGTCGGCGAGTTGGAGGTTGCGGCAAGTGTCTGTCCGGCACCAATCGTTGCCATTACCGGGACAAAAGGCAAATCAACGACGACGATTCTGACCGCCTGCCTCCTCAAACATGGAGATTTCCGAAACGTGCGTGCAGCGGGAAATATTGGCGTTCCCCTATCCAGTGAGGTTCAAACTTTAACGGCTGATGATCTGGTCGTCCTCGAAGCCAGCAGCTTTCAACTTGAAACCACGGTCACATTTCGACCGAGGGTGAGTGTAGTGTTGAATCTGTCACGCGATCATCTGGATCGGCATCGGACGATGGACGCCTATCGAGCGGCGAAGCTGAAGATCTGTGCAAACCAAACCCCGACGGACAGCATCGTGCTCAATGCAGATGATCAAGACGTCGCGACCTTCGCCGAAGAGACAAAGGCGAAAGCGGTTTACTTTACGGATGACTCCATCCGCGAAACGGGAACTTATGTGCAGAATGATCGAATCTTTGCAAATTGGGAGGGCGAAGCTCACTGGATTTGTGACGTTGCAGACGTCCCGATGCTCGGACGGCACAACCTCCAAAATGTCCTCGCCGCTACGGCCGTCGCGCAGATTTTTGGCATTTCACCAAGTCTGATGCGTTCGGCGATCCGCGGTTTTTCCGCGTCGGAATATCCCGCACTCGAACACGCCTTTGAGTTGGTCAAAACGATTAACGGCGTTCGATTCATCAACGATTCCAAAGCCACAAACGTCGCCGCCGTCAAAGCTGCACTCGAATCGTTGTCGGGGCCCATCCTGCTAATCATGGGCGGATACGACAAAGGCAACGATTATACACCATTGGTTGCGCTCGTCCGAGCCAAGGTCAAAGGCCTCATCTTGCTCGGTTCCCATACGCAAATAATCCGAAACGTCCTTGCCCCGCAGGTCGTTACGTGGGGTACAGCGACAATGAGCGAAGCTGTCAAGATTGCGTACTCACATGCTGTGTCGGGCGATGTTGTCCTCTTGTCTCCGGCGAATGCAAGTTTCGATATGTTCTCGGATTATAAGGCACGTGGAGGGGCTTTTCGGGAGGCCATCAATCAACTTGAATCAGCAGAGGGAAAGTAAAAATCTGAGATCGATCCGGGGGCGTCATCCACTTAAAGGGATTGACCACTTGCTGCTCTTCATCACGCTATGCCTTGTCTCAATAGGACTCGTAATGGTCTACAGTTCAAGCAATATGCTCGCTTATGAACTGTACGACGAAAATGTGTACCGCTACGTGACGGTGCAACTTTTCGCCTGCCTGCTCGGATTAATTGGCATGTTCGCCGCTTCATACTTTCCCTACCAGTACTATCACAGGTACGCAAAACAGATTCTACTTCTGTCGCTGATGAGTCTGGTGCTTGTATTTTCTCCAATTGGGTATAGCGTTCGTTCCGCAACTGGTCAGGAATTTCATCGCTGGATACGGATTGCGGGCATGCAATTTCAGCCCGTCGAATTGACAAAACTGGGTCTGGTGATTTATGTTTCCCACTCCCTCAGCAGCAAGGGAGACAAAATTCACAGTCTCACTCGTGGTGTACTCCCGAACATTTTTATACTGGCGATCACGTTTATTCTTCTTTACAAGCAACCCGATTTCGGATCTGCGGTGTTATTAAGCCTAGCGGTCATTGTGCTATTGTTCGTGGGCGGCGCGCGGCCCTCACAAATCATCTTAGTCGTTGGCATTGCCTGTTTCTTTATCTATTCCTCCATTCAAGGCGATGCCTATAAAATGCAGCGCATTCAAGATTTTTTGAATTCGTTGAAGCATCCATACGAGACAAATTATCAAGTGACCCAATCCTTAAACGCCCTCGCACTTGGGGGAGTATTTGGGGCGGGCGTCGGTAACAGCATTTACAAACTCTTTTATCTCCCTTACCCGCACACCGATTTCATCTTCGCGATCCTCGGCGAAGAACTCGGTTTTATCGGCGGGTTTGGTGTGATTACCCTGTTTATGTTGCTCATCTGGCGGGGTATCCATATTGCGCGGCGCGCCACCGATGAGTTTGCGTGTTTGGTGGCTATTGGAATTACCGCGTTCATTGGATTACAAACGATTGTGAATGTCGGCGTCGTGACGGGTATGCTGCCGACGAAAGGCATCACGCTTCCTTTCATAAGTTACGGGGGTTCATCGCTCCTAATCAGTATGGTCAGCATCGGTGTTTTGCTGAATATTTCGCGTGGTATGGAGAGCCAGGAAGTCAGAGGGTGAAGGAGATGCCGCTTATCGCAATTTCAGGAGGTGGTACCGGCGGCCATATCTATCCCGCGATTGGGATTGCCAAAGAACTCGCGCAACTCGACCCCGCGATCAAGATCGTCTTCATCGGCGGCAAAGGTCGGCTTGAATCAAGAATTGTCCCGCAGCACGGATTTCGCTTTCTGCCAATCTCCGTTGCCGGCTTCCCACGTAAACTGACATGGCGGTGGATGCCCGTTATCGGCAAGGTTTGCTTCGGCCTTGCCGGCGCGTTGTTATTACTCGCAAAATTGAAACCTGGCATCGTCGTAGGCACGGGGGGATACGTTTGCGGACCGGTGCTCTTTGCTGCCGTATTGCTCCGCATCCCGACCGTGATACAGGAACAGAATGCTTCCCCCGGACTCACAAACCGAATTCTGGGGCGTTGGGCAAAAGCAATCTATCTTGCATTTGAAACAGCGGCGTCACACTTTCCGGCGAAGAAAATAAAGGTGACCGGCAATCCCATCCGCCGGACGATTGGCGCGGTTAAACGCGATCTCGCAACTTATGAAAAATTTGGATTAGATCCAAATCTGAAAACTGTGTTTGTCATGGGCGGCAGTCAAGGCGCGCTGGCAATTAACCAAATTGTGATGGACGCCCTGGATGATTTAGCGCCTTTTCATCATCAGATCCAGGTCATTCATCAAACCGGAGGGACCGATGATTACAAAGCGGTCAGGGCACGTTACAGCGCCTCGTCTTTGCGGCATTTGGTTCAACCGTATTTTGATCCGATTGAGGAAGTTTACCCGATTGCTGATTTGATGGTATGCCGGGCGGGAGGAATGACAATCGCCGAAATCACCGCGTGCGGCATTCCAGCAATCTTTATTCCTTTGCCTATTGCTGCCGGAGACCACCAAAGCCTGAATGCACAGGCGGTGGCGGAGGCAGGCGGCGGAACCGTGCTGAATCAACGCACATTGACCGGACGTGAGCTTGCGGCGGAAATCGTTCAAATCATCACCGATCCGGAAAGACACCGGCGGATGGCGGACGCCAGCCATCAATTCGGAAGGCCAAACGCCGGCAAAGCGATTGCAAAATCGATCTATTCGCTCATGAGGCGTCAAGCGGAATAAGCGCATAGGCCTATGTTTGGAAAAACACGTCATATTCATATTATCGGCATAGGTGGGGCAGGACTCAGCGGAATTGCCGAAATCTTGTTGAGCCTTGATTTTCACGTTTCCGGATCGGATCAGCGACAATCGGAAATCACCGAACGGCTTTCACGGCTCGGTGCACAGGTATATTACGGCCACGCGGCTGGGCAGATTACGGGCGCAGATGTTGTGGTCTTTTCCCCGGCAATCTCTCCCCAGAACCCTGAAATCGTAGCTGCGCAGGCACGCAAGGTTCCCGTCATTCGGGGCGCGGAAATGCTCGCCGAAATTATGCGGATGAAGTTTAGCGTGGCGGTCAGTGGTACGCACGGCAAAACCACAACAACCGCGATGACGGCTGCGGTGCTGGAAAAGCTAGATCCCACTGTGGTTGTCGGCGGAAAGCTGGTCAGTCTCGGCAGCCATGCGCGGATTGGGCAGGGCGAGATGATGGTCGTTGAGGCCGACGAAGCCTACGGCTCCATCGAAAAATTCTTCCCCACAATCGCTGTTGTCACATCGATCGATGCGGATCATCTGGACTATTACAATAGCGTTGAGGAGATCGGCGAGACGTTTCTGAAATTCATCAACAAGGTGCCTTTTTACGGTACGGCGGTCCTATGCTTGGATCAGGAAAATATCCAGCAGCTTATTCCCCGAATCGAAAAACGCTACATCACCTACGGTATTGAGACGCGCGCCGATTTGATGGCGGAGCGGCTGCGGATCGATGGCCCAACTTCTCACTACCGGGTCCGCTCGAACGGAACGGTTTTAGGCAAAGTCCACCTGAAAATGCCAGGAGATCACAATATCTTAAACTCGCTGGCGGCGATCGCTGTGGGTGTTGAATTGGGTTTGCCTTTTGATCAGATCAGAGACGCTCTTGAATCTTTTCGCGGCGTCCACCGTCGTTTTGAGATTATCGGTCAGACGAACGACATCATTATCGTTGATGACTACGCGCACAACCCGGCAAAGTTGAAGGCAACTTTTCGCGCCGCTCGCGAGAGCTACAATCGCCGCGTTGTCGCTGTTTTTCAGCCACATCGTTACCAGCGTGTGAAGCACTTGGCTGAAGAATTCTCGAGATCTTTCTATCAAACAGACGTGCTGATCGTCACCTCAATCTACGGCGCAGGGGAAGCGCCTGTCGAAGGGGTGACTGCGGCAAGGCTTACGCGTGCAATTCAAGCACATGGCCATCGGCATGTCATCTATATTCCAGACAAAAACGAGGTTGCGGATACCTTAATGCAAATTGTCCAACCCAATGATATTGTGATCACTGCGGGGGCAGGCGACATCTGGCAAGTTGGTCGAGAATTACTGAAAAAACTCGGTGAGGCCAATGAAAGATTGATAGGCAATTAGACGTTCTTGATTGGCGCTTTTCATCAGGCCTTGACTCTATCTATAGAATAGGGCTTGTAGCCGAATGGATCTGATGAGGCCAGTAGACTATAATGTCTGTATCGGTCTGTGCGTAATTTTCCGCTTAATCTAAGGGGTTGATGGAGTTTTCAAAGAAATTTGCACGACGCATGAACGCACTGAGTTTTCGCTTGCAAAATGAAACTTTCATCACGGCAGTATGCCATTCAGCCTAAAATACGCCCGTTTCCAGAGCGCCAAAACGCGGTGCGCAGGGCCAGACGGCGTTTTGTCCTCGGCATAACATCTGTTATCGCAGTACTGTTCATTTACCATTTATCATCAACCCACGGTTTTTTTCAGGTCAAGCATATTGCTGTCTCTGGCAGCAATCGGTATACACCAACTGAGATTATTGCTGCATCAGGTTTAAGTCCTCGACAAAGGAATGTACACACCATTTCAACGGCCGAGATTGAAAATCGCCTCAAGCGAGAGCTCAGCTATATCAAGCAAGCGAATATCTCAAAAAGCGTTGTGAAACGCTCGTTGAAGATTGAGGTGACCGAGAGAGAAGCGGTTGCTTTACTGGAATATCTGCAAAATAGCCGTATCCGTTTTGTACTGGTGGATCTTGAAGGGTATGTGTTAGAATATGTAGAATCACCACAGCCTGCCAAGGGAACAGTTACCATTATCGGTGACAGACGCCAGCTACCTCAGTTAGGAAGTCAGGTCTATTCTGATGAGGTGCAACTCGCTCTAAAAGTGCTACGCACCGCTATCGATCTGACGCCCGACATCGTCCCCACACTACATACAATTGATGCAAACCAACCTGATAAGATAACTCTCCAATTCAGCAACTTGCCTGTGGTGTGGATTTCATCAGACCGAATAGAAACTGAAATTTATCATATCAGCCTTTTTATGAAACATCGAGCAACTGTTGTGAGTACAGGACAAAGGCATTCAAACTCTCTTAGTGGCTATATAGATGCCAGATTTGAGGGGGCTATATACTGGGGGAGGCAGTAAGATGGCGAGAGAGGATATAGTTGTCGGACTCGATATCGGAACCAGCAAAATTGCTGCCATTATTGGAAATACCTGGCAGGGGGATCCGGAAAAGATTGAGATTATTGGGGTTGGTATAACGCCCTCTGAGGGATTGCGTAAAGGCGTCGTTGTCGATATTGATCTCACGACGGCGGCGATTCGTCAAGCCGTCGAAGCGGCCGAGCTGATGGCAGGGGTTGAGATCGGATCTGTATATGCTGGGATTGCAGGCGGGCACATTACTGGCCAGACCTCTCACGGTTTGGTTGCCGTTTCAGGTGAAGGCCACGAGATTAAACAATCCGATGTGGAACGTGCCATTAACGCGGCACAGGCGATATCAATTCCAGTTGAACGAGAGGTCCTTCACATTATTCCGCAGGGCTTCGTCGTTGATAATCAAGATGGGATTAAAGATCCGGTCGGCATGTCCGGGATTCGTCTTGAGGCTTATGTTCACATTATTACCGGCGCCGTTGCATCTGCGCAAAACTTGCTCAAAAGTATCTATAATGCGGGCATTTCTGTTGAAGACATCGTTTTGGAACCGATTGCTTCTGCGAGAGCGGTTCTACCGAAAGACGAGAAATGGATGGGAGTTGTCCTTGTTGATATGGGCGGAGGCACCACAGATACTGTGGTTTATAAGGATGGTGCCCTCCATCATACGGCGGTGCTCTCGCTGGGCGGTGACCATGTGACAAATGACATTGCCCACTATTGCAAAATCACGCCGCAGGAAGCGGAAAGACTCAAGCGTCATCGCGGCTGTGCACTGGTTGACCTTGTAGATCAAAATGATACGATTCCAATCTCAACGGTGGGCGGGGTTCGGAAACCACGTTACATCACCCGACAAGATTTGGCGGAGATTATTCAGTGCCGTATGGAAGAGTTTTTAAGCCTCATCGGTCAGGAAATTTACAAAAGCCAACTGCTCGTCCCGGCTGGAGTCGTCCTGACCGGTGGCACCGCGCTTCTCGACGGACTCCTTGAACTGGCTGAGCAGACTTTTCCTTGTCCGGTGCGAATTGGATATCCTCGCCCGCTGAAGGGATTAACGGAGAAGGTCAATAGTCCGATTTTCTCAACAGGTGTTGGGCTGGTTCTGTACGGTGCAATGGAACGTTACAGCGAGCCCAAAAGGACTTTCATCAAAGGGACAAATGTGTTTGAGCAGATTCTCAAACGCATGAAAGATTGGTTTCAGGACTACATCTAATTAAGAGCGCACGAAGAACCCCGGAAAAAAAAGATTGACTTTCCTCCGGTCGTGCTTTATAATCTGACGGCTGGAGTTGAATCGGACCTTTCGGCTTTGGGGAGTTAGGCTACTTTGTCCACAGGGGAAATCCATTATGAATGATAACGTTATCGAATTTGTTGAACAGAGTGACTTTGCAAATGCCGCCCATATTAAAGTCATCGGGGTTGGAGGTGGAGGAAGCAACGCCGTCAGGCGCATGATTGAGGCAGAATTAGCTGGCGTAGAATTCTACGTGGTCAACACCGATGTCCAAGCCCTTTTAACCTGTCAGAATGCAACACGCATACAGATTGGCCCTAACACGACGGGAGGGCTCGGCGCCGGGGCTGACCCCGAAGTTGGGCACAAAGCGGCTGAAGAGAGTAAAGAAAATCTCAAAAGCATTACCGAAGATGCAGATATGGTATTCATCACCGCCGGCATGGGTGGAGGCACAGGTACGGGTGCCGCTCCGCTCATTGCGAGTCTCGCTAAAGAGTCCGGCGCATTGACCATTGGGGTTGTGACACGCCCATTTGACTTTGAAGGTCGGCGGCGAGCCGTCCAGGCCGAGGAGGGTGTGGAACAGATTCGAGAGAATTCGGATTCCGTGATTGTCATCCCCAATCAGCGTCTGATCGAGGAATGCGATCGCAAAATGCCCATTCGCGTTGCTTTTCGGATGGGGGATGAGGTTTTATTATACGGCGTCCAGAGTATCTCCGATCTCATCATGGTTCCGGGCGAAATTAATCTCGACTTTGCTGATGTCCAAACAATTATGAAGGATGCCGGCGGCGCGCTGATGGGTATCGGGAGGGCAACAGGTGATAACCGCGCCGAAATCGCGGCGAGACAAGCCATCGAGTCTCCCCTACTGGAGGAGGCGTCCATCGACGGGGCAACGGGAATCATTGTGAACATCAGGGGCCCGAGCGACATGGCGATGCACGAATTGGAAGATGCAATGGAGGTCGTCCGAAGTGCGTCGGATACTGAGCAGGTTATTTTTGGGCTTGCTTATGACGAAAATTTGGAAGATGAGCTGTGCGTAACGGTAATCGCCACTGGATTTGATCCCTATCGACAAGCGAAAAGACAGCCGGCGCTGCACGGGGAGGGTATGAATTTAGAGGACTTCCTGGGACGGAATTTTGCGCTCACGGACCAGGGCACACGCACTACCTCCTCCGGCAACTTAAGGCAATCCAGTTATAATAGAAGACAAAAAGAATCATTTAACCGGCCGTCAAGAACGACACCGGAGCGTCCACGTGACTTTTCGGAACAGCAACTTGCCGAAAACAGTGAAGATGTCCTGGATATTCCAGCATTTTTGCGTGTGCGCAGTTCAAAGGAGAGAAAATAGGCACTTGCGCAAGCCAACATCCCTATGCAACAAGATCTACGCCAAATGTACAAGGCCCTGCTTAAGCAGGAACATCGACCTCGCTTTAACTTCCGGAAGGAAAATAGGTTTGCATTGATCTATCCGGGCGCTTACCACTTGGGTATGTCAAGCCTGGGAATGCACGTGATTTATCATCTGCTCAATCAGCGCGAGGATACTTCATGCGAACGTGCGTTCTTGCCTGAATCGCAGATACTCGATAAACTGAAGCAACGCCAAACGGCACTGTTTTCATTTGAAACGCAGACCCCGCTGAATCAATTTGATCTGCTTGGATTCTCGGTCTCATTTGAATCCGATTATGTCAACATTGCGACCACATTGGAGATGGCGAACCTCCAACCACTTGCTACTGAGAGAGATGAGACCGCTCCGCTGGTCATAGCGGGGGGCATCAATATCTCCTACAACCCCGAACCCATTGCGGATTTCATTGATGTCTTCGTTGTCGGCGAAGCGGAAATCACCATTCAGTATTTGATGGATATTTTCGGGGAATGGAAGGCGAGTGGGGCGTCCAAAGAAGACCTGTTGCGTGAACTGGCAATTGTTCCCGGACTTTATGTCCCGCGTTTCTACGAGGTGGATTACCACGATGATGGTACGGTCAAAGAAATGCGGGCCAACGCACCGGTGCCCACAAGAATACACGCTGGCGTTGTGCCGAAACTGGATGATACTGAAACCTGCACTAAGATCTTCACGCCGAACACCGAGTTCTCTAGCGCCCATCTGATTGAGATTGTACGTGGATGTGGGAGACAATGCCGCTTCTGCGTCGCTGACTACGCACGACGGTGGCCACGGCACCGGTCGGTGGAGCATACGTTGCAACTGGCTGAGCAAGCGCGAGGTATTACCGATCGCATCGGCCTGGTCGGCGCTTCGATTTCTGATCACCCGCAGATTGATGAGATTGCCACGGGTCTCGTGGAGAGAGGATTCCGGATCTCCTGCGCCTCGCTTCGAGCGGAAACCGTTCGGCCGCCGCTGCTCGATGCGCTGGCTGAGAGCGAACAGGGCACAATCACGATTGCGCCGGAGGTTGCAACCGAGCATCTGCAACAGGTCGTCAATAAAGCCATTCCACGTGAACGGTTGTATTACGTCTTTGAAGAAGCGTTAAAGCGTGATATTCTTAACCTCCGCCTTTACTTTCTCATTGGTGTTCCCTACGAAACCCAAGCCGATGTCCAAGCCATTGCCGATATGGCACAGGAAATGCGATCGATTGTGCTCCCCTACGCAAAGCGATCCGGACGGGTGGCACGGATTCGCTTCACCATTTCGCCGATGGTCCCCAAACCGCATACCCCCTTTCAGTGGGTCGCGATGGAAGATCCAAAGACGATTTCTCGCAAACTTACATTTCTGAAGAAAGAGATCGGTCGTCTTGGGGGTATGAAAGTCTCCTCGGCGAGCGCCCGGCTTGCCTACCAGGAAGGCGTGTTCGCAAGAGGTGACCGACGACTGGGGCGGGTGATTTTGGATCTCTCCAGGGGGACATCATGGAAGGCTGCGTTCCGCGAGCATGGGCTGGACCCCGATTTTTATGCGCTTCGTCCACGCGCCCTCAGTGAGCTTCAGCCGTGGGCTCACCTCGACCTCAATGTCCAGCCCGAATATTTACGTCTCGAGCACAATAAACATGAAAAAGGATTTACGACGAGTTCGTGTGATACCGCCGTCTGTAAGAAATGCGGTGCCTGCTAGTACAGCGTGGCGGAAGTTTTTAACCAGTTACTGTAGGAGCGGAATCCCCCTCGAAGACTCGGGATTTCACCCCTCGAGGACTCGGGACTTCGCTTTCCGCGACTGATTTCGTCCCTTCGGCGGAGTTTATCCCTTCGACAGGCTCCCCTCGAAGCTTACCTCGAAGCTTACCTCGAAGCTCCCCTCGAAGCTCGGCACAGGCGCGACAGGCAGGGCAGGCTCTGAGCGAAGCCGAAGGGCTCAAGGGCAGGCTACAGGATTCGACTCCTACAACTGATAACGAATTTCTGCCGACATGTACTAGACAGATCCGGAAGTGGAGTTCTTGCTCCAATCCCCTCCTGCTGAATCGTCAATCGTTTAACGCCTTTCGCATTAACTGTCCTCGCAAAACGTAGTCATCCTTTCCAAACCGCATACGCTCCAGGTCTACCGGCGTTACATCCCTGCCGATTCGTGCAGGAACTCCCATTGCTAACGTTTCCGGTGGAATTTCCTGCCCCTCTCTCACAACGGCGCCGGCGGCGACAATTGCCCGCTCGCCAATCTTTGCCCCACTGAGAATAACCGCCCCCATTGAAATCATCGCGCCGTCAGCCACAGTGCACCCGTGCACAATCGCGCCATGGCCAATCGTTACGTCGTTTCCGATGAGGCAGGGCAGGCCTGGATCGAGATGCACGATCGCGCCATCCTGAATGTTTGTACGCTTGCCAACTTCGATTCGCTCCAGATCCCCGCGCAACACACAATTGAACCACACACTCGATTCTTCGCCGATGGTGACATCACCGATGATCATCGCACCGTGTGCAATGAAGGCGGTCGGGTGGATTTTCGGTAGTATGTCTTGGTAAGCTATCTGCATTTTTCCTCCAAAGCTGATTGATAAGTTGGAAAATTGTATCATGCTTCCATATGATGAACAAGAAAATCTCTTCGTATTATTTCCCGGCAAGCTGGAGTTACAAATTGACAACGAAAGCGGCTCATGCTACAATTGCAAACACTCGACTTCTCACCCTACCATTCAGGAGAAAAACATGCAGTTAGCAAACAAAGTTGCTGTGATTACCGGCGGCTCGACCGGGATCGGTGCAGCATCAGCGATCCTTTACGCCCGCGCCGGTGCAAAGGTCGTCATCGGTGATGTGAACGTCGAAGATGGCGAAAAGACAGTCGCATCCATTCAATCAGAAGGCGGGGCCGCCCGATTTCTTCGGACCGATGTCGTTGTGGAGTCTGAGGTTGCAAACCTGATGAAAACCGCAGACGAGACGTTTGGTCGGCTTGATGTGCTGCTAACATGTGCCGGCGTTTTGCGAGGACCGCACATCCGGGTCGATCGGTTCGATGAAGCGATGTTCGAGTCCGTAATTGACGTGAATCTGAAGGGCACATTTCTATCGCTCAAGCATGCCGTGCCAATTATGGAACGTAGCGGTGGCGGCGTCATCTTGTGCGTTGCGTCCGGCGCCGGTGTGCGCGGAGGGAGCTCATCCGTGCCATACGGTTCAAGCAAAGGTGGCGTCAACGGGCTCGTGATGACCGTCGATCCACAACTGTCCCCACTCAATATTCGGATACACACGATCTGCCCCGGCAGCATCGCAACTCCTCTGAAACTTGGGCAAATTGCTGAGTCCGCCGAACGCATGGGACAATCCCCCGAAGCGGCTGTCGAGCAAGCCCGTCAATCGTTAGGAGAACCGGAGGGCGTTGCGCGTGTGCTGACCTTCCTCGTCTCCGAAGATGCCTCGTATGTACGAGGTCCCATCTCCACACGGTGAAAAGCCTTAACTGTCTGGCGTGTCTTGCTGGGGCGCACCTGCGTGTGCGCCCAAATATGGATAATCCCTCCTGTGCAACGACACACGCTGGGCTGTTGTTCACTTCAAGATGGATGCGACTTTTTCCGATCTGCGCACGCTGTGGCTGAGTGTGTGCTCATGAACACACTTCTCCCAATTTTCCCTGCCTCCAGATGTGGTTCACTGAACACACTTTCCCTTTCCGATTGACGTCATTTTACTCCCTGCTGCGTTCTAAGTAATTTTCAGGATTAAAGTTGTCATTCTGAGCAACGCGAAGAATCTCACGTTTGTTAGCAAGAAGAGACCCTTCGCCAAGCCTCAGGGTGACAGAACGAAGTGGTAGTTTGTTTTTGAAAATTACTTAATACTATCCGGATCGCTCTTCATGTGGGATTCATGGTCCGGCACCATCCTTGCTTTGCATCGCGATTATTCAGCCGTTTTTGGTATTGGTCTGAAAAACAATCTGAGCAAGGAGGATAAAGCCGTGTTCGCTCGCATGTCACTTACAATCACCATCTCCATCTTCTTAGCAGGACTCATCTGTTTTTTCATGTTTGGCTGTATTGATCCATCGGAAAATCGAACATCCATTCCCTTAACGAAACTCGCTGTAGTGTCTCCTTCGGAGGAGATGGCGCCTAGGCTTCCATCTGAATCTGAGCCGTCGAAATCATCCCAGCCTGAGGTTCAAATGTTAATGGCGGGGGAATTCCACTGCGGCGACATTTCTGCACAATCCGGTGACATCTGGTTTGGACTGTACCCAACACAGGACGGATATGAATTAATCCCTGCACCGATTACTGTCGAGGCGATTTATGATCCGATAGTTGATGGGGAAGGGGAGATGACTGGTAAAAAAGTATCAGTGGTGGGGACTACGGAGCCGCTGTTTCTGGTGAAAGGATTGAAAACACTGAAGCGGGGGCCGGTGAAGACATTATTGCCCGGGTCAGCCGGCTTGGCTCCGGGCAAATCGGCGAATTTTACATTTGATAACAGAGTCCGCTATCACTTGGCTGCATTCGGTGAGAAGGATAACAGTTCAGGATTCAAGAACTACGAACTTGAGCTATTCCAAGGCGAATCGTCGCAGATAATCCTTTCATATCGTTCAACGAATGATGCCGTGCCATATCTGCTTTGGGCGGGAGATTTGGACAGAGATGGGCAATTAGACTTGCTCATTGATGCCACTAATCATTACGCTTTATCCGCGCCGACGCTTTTTCTGTCATCAGCGGCTCAGGACAATCGCCTGTTAGCGCAGGTCGCTGCGTTGATGACTTTTTGCTGATAGCAACGAACGGCTGCAAGTTTGTAGCGGATATGAGAAAATGTGATGACAGACAAATACAGAAAGAAGAGAACAGGCGGCAACAACCGGTATTTGAATCTTGGGCGACCGAGGCGGTGACATTATTGTGAGTCGAGTTACAGAAATTTTCACACAATATCATATTCAGCGGCTTGTCCGTAAATCTCGCTGGCAACCTTGAGCCGGCCAATGGCCCCCGCCCACCGGGGATTGCGGGATAAGCTGAGCATGGTTCCATACACGATGCCGCCACTGTCTAACTTTTCGCGTAAATCTGCACCGGCCATTCTGTCTCCTTCATTTTTCGCGTTTGGGTACCGATACGGTGTGGAATAAGAATTTCCGACTATCTGATAACTCGTCTATTTCCAGTTCATTCGGACTTGGGCTCGATATCAACCAGTCGCTGCAACTCACGTTGAATCATGAAGTTGTCAGGAGCAACGATTCCGCCGGAAACAAGCATCTTCATGGCGGTTTCAACCCTCATGTTCGTTTCATAGACGATCTCCGGATCACAGAAAAGAACAACCCCTGTTGTTGGATTTGGGCTTGTTGGCACAAAGACCGAAACGAGGGCAACGGAATTCCCTTCTTCGCGAACCTCGCCGGTAACAAAACCGATCAGACGTATCGACGATCCGGGGGTCTTAATCGCAACGGCTTTCTTTAATTTATTATGGTTTGATGGTGTCAAGACCATCTGCACGAGTTGCTTAACCGGCGCGTAAACTTCACGCACGATTGGAATCTTCGTTAAAATCCGTTCTCCTGCCCCGACCAACTTCCTTCCAACAAAATTAGAGACAATTAACCCGACCAGGTAAACAAGCAGGATCGTCGCTAAGACCCCCATACCGATCCGATATCTTTCACCCAACACGCCCGTCATGATTGGCGCAAACCAGCCGTCGATTGTTGTAAAAAGAAAACGCAATACAAAAAAAGTAACGCCTAGTGGGAACAGGGTTAGAACTCCCGTGAATAGCGTACTCTTGAAATGTCTTTTGAGCTCCATCTTCAAATAAAGACCGGACCAACGTTGAATGTCTCTGCTCTGCCTTCGTTGGCGTCTACTCCATCCAATCTTCTCAGTAATTTTCCCCGTTACGTATGATAGCACACAACCGACGCATCGTCAACCACAACATTGCGTTGCACCGTTGAGGCGGATCGGTACGACGTAGAAGAGGCTGGCAGCGTTCAAACGGAGGCTATTTTTTTACACCTGGAGAACGATTGACCGTGTAGATACCAAGCGCAACCAGCGGTGCTCCGGTCGCAAGCCCAACGGTGATCGGTTCACCGAGCAGGAAGTGGCTGAGCGTAATGCCCCAGAGTGGGGTCGTGAAAAAGAGCACAGCGAGCCGGCTGGGGGAGTAATGTTTCAAAACGAGCGTCCACGCGACAAAACAGAATCCGGCGACGACCGCGCCCTGGTATAAAACAGCAAATAACGCCGGATAGGAAAAACCGTAACCCGCCTTTCCCTCGAGAATTCCACTGAGAATAAAAAAGACCGGCACGCCAAGAATCATCTGTGATGTCAACAGTCGATAAGAGTGGATATGCTGGACCAGACGCTTGGTCGCAATCATCAGGAGTCCGAGTTGGAAACCACTAAAGAGCGCAAGCGCATCCCCGGCCAGATGTCCACTGGCTCCACCGGTGAGATTATCTCGAAACACGATGAGCACCCCACCAAAGGCACAGACTAATCCGACCGCCTTCCAACGTGTCAGGCGATCTCCCGGCACGACGAAATGCGCGATGAGCACGACAAACAGTGGATAGGTATTAATCATGAGCGCCGCTCGCCCGGCGCGTGTCAGGCTTGTACCCCAGTTGAAGCAGACAATCTGGACTGTAAAGAGAGCCGAAATCCAGAATAGCGGCAAATACTCGCGCGGCTTAGGCTTGAGTGATACGCGGTTCACCAATGCCCAGATAGCAATCAGGAGCAGTGCGATCGCAAACCGTAGCCCCGCCGATGCAAGGGGGCCGAATTCTTGAAGCCCGATTTTGAGGGAAACGGCATTGCCGCCCCAGAGCATCGCCAAGAAAAGAACAAAGAGAATCACCCGGGAGGGGATAAAGTCTTCACTCGTTTTAGAGGCGTTCGGGGGCATGAAGTCCGCCATTTCGGGTTATGGTCGGCGTTGCGGCCGAGAAGGGGAAAGCTGAGCTTCGGCTGGGGTCAATGGTTCTCTGGGGGCGGATGCGCGATGCTCACAACGCGATTCTTCCCCTCGCTTTTGGCGCGTTCGAGTGCTTGGTTTGCAAACTGGATGAAATCTTCAGGTTCGTGGCCCGGCCTGACGGTGTCATGGCCGGCGAGTCCAACACTGATGGTCATGCGAAGCCGGGGCAGATCTGAGTCAAAGGTGTGCGCCTCGACTTCCTGACGAATACGCTCCGCGATGACTTCTGCGCCCACCGGATCAGTTTCCGGCAGAATCACGGCAAATTCCGTGTCACCGTATCGGCACACCACATCGCTGACTCTACAAGCGTTCACAATGAGCGTCGCGATCTCTTTCAGAATGCTATCCGCGACAAGGCGTCCATGAACCGTGGCGATCTGTTTGAAGTCATCAATTTCAAAATATAGAAGCGATAGACCTCTTTCGTATCGTCTTGCCCGTGCCACCTCTTGGCTAAGGCATTGACGTGAATAGCGGCCGGTATAGAGTTGCGTAAGGTCATCGGTGCTTAAATCCGAAATTCGCTTCCGCCCCAATGTTTCGAGTCCGCTGATGATTACTGCAATGGCAGCGGCTTGCGTCACCAGAAGAATCGCATCGATCGCACGCGCATTGAGCAAAACAAGCGCACCGATCCCAAAACAGATGTTAATGACATAGATGAGTAGAACGGTTTGACGGCGACTAAACCCAATGGCGTGAATACGGTGGTGGATGTGATCCTTGCCGACGTAATCCATCAATTCTTTGAGCGTTGCCACCTTTCCGGTGGCAACGCGGGCGATTGTAGTATAGGCCATATCAAAAGTCAAAACGCCCGTAATCAGCAATGGCGCACTGAAGGCTTTGATCGGGCTATTCTCCGCCCAATCGCTCATGACCGCCAGGCTGGCAATTGTAAACCCAAGGAAGGTACTTCCCGTATCGCCGAGAAAAATCGATGCAGGCTTAAAAGGCGGGAAATTATAAGGCAAAAATCCCAGACAGCTACCGGCGAGGGCTATTGCAAGATAGCCAAGGTACTGCTGTCCGGTTTGCAATGCAAAAATTGAGAGGAGAATCGCCTGAATGGCAGCGCAACCCGTGACAAGCCCATCCATCCCGTCTAGGAAGTTCATGGCATTTGTGATGCCAACGATCCAAAATGCGGTGAGCAGCATATCTCCAATCGCCGTCTCGAAAAATGGCACAACGTCCAGTCGGACGCCGAACGCAATCACAACACCGACAGCAAGCAATTGTCCGGCTAAACGCAACTGGGCACTGAGCTCACGGAAATCGTCAATGAGCCCGATAACAAGGATGATCGTTGCACCCATCGCTACCCCTTTCAACTCGATGGAGTATTCGTAGTTGATCAGGAGGGTTATCGTAAAGGCGGCATAGATGGCCAATCCGCCCCACAACGGCGTCGGTGACTCGTGTATCCCGTGTTGCTTGGGCAAGTCGATTGCACCCACGCGCTTTGCAAGGCGAGCGATAAGCGGCGTAAATAGCAGGGAAAGCGCGAAGGAAACCGCAAACAGATCTATCCAACTAAATTGCGATTCAACAAGCCAGCTTTTGATTGTTCCTACAAACCTACCGAAAATAGAAAACGAGAGGGCTAACAGCGGCATGGTTTTCTCAAATCTGTCTTTCGTCAGAGAAACGGATTACTACATCATTTTGTGTTTCATGATTTTTGGTCTGCAGAAAGGGCCCTTGCCCTTATGGGGCATCGGATTAATATGCTTACAGCCTGTCGGCGGATGGCTAGAGCTTGCTTCGAGATTCGTCGGCACAAAAACCTGTATGGTCGGCGGCACAAACGCTGCCGCAACAAGCCCTTTTTTTAGAAAATCCCGGCGTGATGCAGCCAGTCGTGCCTTCGGTGAGGCTGAAGCTTCATCTAAAGATTCTTCTTCCGATGTGGGATTTTCAGCAGTATGATTGTTTTCGGTCTTCATTGTCCGGCTTCCTCCTTATTATAAAACGGGATTGCCAGGGGAACGCTTTTGAAGGTAGCCCCTTCATAGATCTCATCGCTTGTTGATAGCTGCCACGTCCACCAAAACCGTTTGACACGCTCATCCCTGGAGCTAAAGATGCGCAGATGGAGCACCTCTCCCTGGGATACTCCGATGGGCTGACCAATTGGGAAAAGCACCTGTCCCCATGAAGTTTCACCGACGGTAGGTGAGTTATCGATAATGAAGCCGTCCGCGAGTTCGGCGCAAAACCATCCCATCAAGCAGTGAACCGTCCCACTTTTTTGTAGGGTAAAATCAATCGATTGATCAACGACGTATTGTTTTGAATCGTGAAAATGGCATTCGTGAATCTTTTGGGGAGTTGCAAGTAAATTCTTATCTTCAAGAGGATTATAGTAGATTTCATTCATGAGTAACGAACGCATCGGCGACCAATCAATTCCGTATAAGTGAGAGTTTGTATCCCGCCATAAATCAAAGTGATTATAAAATACTTCGGATTCAATCGGGACAATGTTTAGCCAAAGTTTCCTCGGCATCAATATCCCTGATGGCTTCAAGTGTCGTTGAATCGCGTCTAGCAGTATCACGTCTAATTCCCAACGCGACAGAAACGGATCAAAATCTTCAAAAATGAGCACGTCCGCCGGTTCAGGCAATTGAATCTCTAATGAATGTCCCTTCATGAACTCGACCTGGCCAGCCAGACCGTTGCGTTGAGCGATTTGCTGCGCGAGGTGGATGATGTGGTCCTGCTCAATGGCGTAGACCTTTTTGGCGCCTGCCTGTGCCGCGAAAAAGGCGTACGTGCCCAAACCTGTTCCAAGTTCAACAACAATGTCGCCGGGCTTTACCACTTGATGAATGGCTCTCTGGAATAGCTCAATTCGAGGCGCTTCATTCAGCAAATCACGATACCATGAAACCATACCCCCATCCCTTCCCTGTGTTGTAATGCATCATACCTGCCCTCCGTTTTGGAACGAGGCATTATCCATTAACGCCTCCAGAATACCGATTGCCTCGGCGTAATCGCTGTATGCGAGCCGGTAGGCGCTCGCATTTCGCACACACTCGGTGAGGGCAGATACCCCCAGTTGGGGGCCATCTCCCAATCCAAACGCATGCTGTATCAACGCTGTTGCCGTCTCTGCTTGACCGAGCCGTTCCAATCTTGTTTTTGCGTCCGTGGTGTGGCGTGGAAAGATAATTAGACTCAATCGGGTCGCCTCCGCCAGACAGTTGGGACGTACCGAACTCAGTGGAATATGATGACAACATTGGTCCATTTCATCGACAACTTCTACGCACGAGTTCTCTTTGAGCTGCGGGAACAGTTCCATCGTCGGAGACTTGACAATAAGCATCCTGCGAAAGGGATGAAGATACAATGTCTTCGGATCGATTACGGCCACCTCATCCGAAAGGCAATTCATCCCACTGAGGACGCAACCGATAACAAGTGTCGTTTTTCCGCTCCCGGACTCCCCCGGCAAGATCGCCGCACTCCCGTTCTTCTCGATAACCCCCGCATGGAACTGTAGACAATTTCCCGACGCCTTGAGTGCTTCCATTGTCAGATGCCACTCACATTCGAGGTACAGGTCATCCGCCGTTTCCGTCGCGCATAAAATCTGATCAGCCTCAATCTGACGAAGAAAGAATCCGGAGGCGTCGTCCTTCACGAGTTCATAGTTTACATCGGTATCGGGCTGCGTCTGTATTTGACAGTCGGGGTATAACAGATCCAGTACCAGTTTAAGCGATGGATGGCGGGTTTGCAGCGAATACCGGAACCGGGCGATCTGGTAGCTTTTTCGGATCAATAGCATCCTCGTCGATTGTCAGTCGTCAATGGGCGATTGCCGACCCAAAAGGGCTCTGATGCCGTAAGCAATCGTTTTCCAAAAGGCGATCCACTTCTCCCGATCGGAGTCAATCACGGCTAAATACAGCGGAAAGCGCAGACATTGTGTCCATTGCTCAGTCTGCGCCCACGTAAACATCTTTCGTTCAAGCCAACGATCTGGGATAGGCTTCAAGCCTGTCAACGCTTCCCTGGGAATCGGGACATCGAGGGTGCATACAAGATGCTTCATTGTATAGTAAACAATCTTGGAGAGTCCGAACTGCTGGGACCGATGGGTGATGCATTCCCAATCCAATTGCCGTTGATAAAACTGCAGCACACCCTGTAAGTCACCAATCCATTTGAGGCTAGCAAATGCCTCCTTGAAATAGTGCATGCACAAATAAATCAGTTGATCTTCCGGGGCGAATGTCAAGGCTTCGACATTGGCGATCTGAACGACCTGAGCCCGTGTCCACATCTCGTCCAAATCGACCTTAAAGGCGTATTTCTGGGTCGGGCTTGCGAGATTCACCAACCCATAATGAATTTCGACCAGGACCACCGGCGGTACGTCTTTCACATAAGAAAGGTGATTTCCCCGGTTTGTTGAGTGATAGGTATATCCAAGTTTGGTTAAGATCGATTCGGACTGCTTGACGCAAGTGCCGGGGAGGAGGAGATCCAGATCCGCGATCATTCTGAGTCCAATCTGTGGATAGATCTGATCGATTAGCCATGCCCCTTTCAGAACAATAACGGGGAGGTTTGCCGCACGCAAATGGATCAAAATCTCCTGAAGCTGTTCGAGCAGTAGTAGATTGCGGACGGTGTTGTTTTGGTAGGCGCGTTCGAGCGTCGTCCAAAACGGCAGCGGAATTTTCGGAGCCGGCTGGAATGACCGTAAATGATAGTAGAGGATTGGGAGAAGACCATGCCATTCAGCGTGATTCTGAAGTACAGACCAGTTCAGGGGGCGAACCAGCAGATCTTTGAGTCGAGCCCGATGTATCGCAGAAAGGCAGGGCTGACAGCAATACAGTAACACTTGCTTTTCGGCACATTGCACAGAGCTTTTCACGTACGGTTCGATGGGCGGGCAGTGAGGTTAGAAAGTAAACGCGATTCCTGAAACTGAGCGATGGTTGACTCAACATGCTTCAGCGCCTCTTCAAAGTTGAGCGAGAAAAGTCCCTGCAAGTCACGCGCAATTGACTCGATACTGTGGTGCCCATCGCAGCAATTCCAAATATACGCGGCTGTGATATTGAGGATGTGTCCCTGATTTGATTCCGCATCGTAGACGATACACCCGTCATCGAGTTCGCGGTATAAGATGTTATCCCGGCCTTCTGGGAGAAAATCTACTGATGTCATTGATTTACCTGTTTATGCGCCGGATTTTCCGCGGGCGTACAATTTAATGTCATCTATGCCTCATCTTCCGCCTGAACCAGTTCTCAGACGACGTTTCTTCAGGCGGCTGCATTAAGGGCGCAAATGGCAATAATCCCCACAATTTTCCGTGGAGGACTCGTTCGCCTTCAATCTGAACCAACCGAATCACGTGATTAGATTACGCGAATGTCTTGTGACCCCATTTCACGCTTCCTGTATCAGGCGATCTCTTTCACTTTTCGGACGATGCATGCCGCGCTAATCCCGTGCAACTCCATGAGTTCGTCCGGCTTGCCAGACCGCGGAAGACCGTTGACGGCGAGTTTGTGGATCTTGAGCCCCTGGGAACCAACAGCGCCGAGCACCGCGTCTCCAAGTCCGCCCTCCGGATAGTGGTCTTCAACGGTGAGCAGCGTGTCGTTTGTGGCTGCGGCTGCGCTGAGAATCGTTTCCGTATCGACGGGCTTGATCGAGTAGAGATCGATCACGCGAATGGAGATGTCCTCCGCTTTAAGTGCCTCATACGCTTGCAGCGCTTCGTGAAGCGTGACTCCGGCTCCGATGACTGTGACTTGATCTCTGTCACTGGATCGGACGACTTTGCTTCCGCCGATTGGGAACTGTTCGTCGTTGGAATAGATCACCGGCGTCGCGGGGCGTGAGGTACGGATATAGGCAATTCCTTTGTATGCCGCAGCCCCAGCAACAAGACGTTCCGCGGCAACCGCATCGCTTGGATAGAGCACCACCGATCCGGGGAGCGCCCGAAAAATAGCAAGGTCTTCTAGCCCCATCTGAGAGGGACCATCTTCGCCAATCGAAACACCGCAGTGTGAACCGACATACTTGATATTCGCCTGAGAGATGGCGGACATGCGGATGTGATCACCGGCACGAAGGAGGAATGCGGCAAAGGACGAAACAAAAGGAATCTTACCGCACTTGGATAATCCAATCCCCGCCCCAACTAGATTCTGTTCAGCGATGAACATCTCAAAATATCGATCGCTGTGTTTTGCCATGAACTGGTCGGCGTAGGTGGAATTTTTCACGTCGCCATCCAACGCAACAACAAGTGGATTTGCATCTCCCAATTTGGCGAGTCCCGCACCGTATCCACTGCGGGTTGCCACCGCTTCGCCAATCTGATAGTCGGGCAGGGCGACTTCGTCAATCTTCGGTTCAGCGACGATGGCGGGTTCGGCCGGCTTTTCAATTTCGAAGTTGCGATCTGTGGTCAGCGGCCCAAGTTCTGTCAGCGCAGTATCCAGTTGTTCGCCCTTGGGAATCGTCTTGCCGTGCCAGCCCTCCTTGTTTTCCAGAAAGGAGACGCCTTTGCCTTTGAAGGTTCTCGCGATAATCATTGTTGGGCGATCTTCGGTTGCCTTTGCTTCGTTCAGTGCGGACAAGATCTCATCAAGGTTATGGCCATCAATACCGATTGCCTTCCAACCGAATGCTTCGAAGCGCCGGCAGTAGGACTCGATATCAGAGCCGCACATCGTGTGTTGGCTTTGTCCCATGCCGTTGACATCGACGATGCCGATCAGGTTACTGAGCTTGTAATGTGCAGCCAGCGCAACCGCTTCCCAAACGCCTCCTTCGGCTGCTTCGCCATCGCCCAACAGGACGTAGACGCGGTAGTCCGATTTGTCCAAGCATTTGCCGTTGAGCGCCATACCGACACCGATCGACAAGCCTTGTCCAAGTGATCCGGTCGCCACATCGATCCACTCCAGGCGCGGGGTGGGGTGTCCCTCCAAGTCGCTGTCGATTCGACGCAAGGTAAGCAGATCATCAACTGAAATTATGCCCGCTTCTGCCCAGGCCGCATAGAGTACCGGTGCAGCGTGTCCTTTGGACAAGATGAAACGGTCGTTATTCGGGTGGTTCGAATTTTGCGGGTCGTAACGCATCGCATGAAAAAAGAGGGCGGAGACGATATCCGCGGCTGACATACACGTTGTCGGGTGACCCGATCCGGCTTCAGAGGTCGATACGATTGAGTGGATGCGTAAATTATTGGCTTTCTGTTTCAAAATAGTTGTGAGGTTTTCTGCCATTTGCGCGATTCCTTTCCACTTTTCTTCTCAATGATTCTGTACCCCCATTTCCTCACTCCTTACCTGATACAGAGCGGCCTAGAAGAGATTTGATGAGGTCCACCAACACCTCTGCGGCATGCAGTGCGTCCTCACGGCTCACGTCGTGATTCGCTACCATGCGGACGGTCGTCGGCCCATAAACGGAGACTTTGATATTGTGTTGAAGCGCGCGATCGGCGAAGTCCGCGGCTGAGATACCCAGTGGCTTTGTATTTACAAAAACCATGTTGGTATGCACATCCTCCGGGCGCAGACCTAACTCGTCGA
>JAPUIP010000734.1 GCA_027296925.1 Candidatus Poribacteria bacterium
AGGTAGGGAATCGCGAGCGCCACAAGCACAATGAAAAGGAGCAGTCCGAAGCCATCGGAATTCCATCGCTCCCGGAAGTATTGGACTTGCGTGAGGTACCCATGCCGTTTCCCAAGTGCCCACAGCCGTGTGCCGATAAAAAAGAAAACCGCCGGAACAACCAACGCAGAGGATGACGCCATCAGTGCAAAAACACCAATCCCAACGTGGTAAGCCTCGCCAGACGCACCGAGAATCGAAAAGGCGGTCATGTGGGTTCCAAAGAGCGATAGCAAGAGGACAAATGGCCCAATCGTTCGACTGGCGACGAAATAATCTTCGCCGGTACCGCGAAAGCGCCGATGGCTCAAGCCGCCGACCATCAGCACGAGCGCGAGGTATGTGAAAATAACGACGATGGTTATCATTCAGGTTCTTTAGTTCACCGCCTCCAGGAGTTCAGCGAGTTGCTCCGGCGTCGGAAGCTGACGCTCAGGGCTTGAGGCAGCGTTTTTCGTCCAGCTCATTTCTCGCATGCTTCTCAGCTATGAAGCGGAATCGCGTTGATTTCGCCAGCAACGTTGGCATTCGAGGGGGTAATCCGTGAGGATGGCATCAACGCCGAAGTGTCGGAGCCGGAGCCAGTTTTCCGGCTGATGTTGCATTACCACGGGGCCGCTAGCGATGATGCGCTTTCCAGCATCACGAGCATCAGCAACCAATGTCTCATCTGGAACAAACCGACAGTAGATCCAGTCCGCTGAATCATCCGCTAATACCGAATGCCACTCGTCGGCATCGTTGGCAGCACTGGCCGTCGGGAACTGCGGTACCACCGCTTTGAAGCGTTGGCGGAATTCATTGGAGAATAACATGTTTCCAATGCCTACAACCTGATCTAGCAGCTCGTAATGCTCGACCTGTTGGGCGATTTCTATCTCAATCGAAGGGGCATCCGTTTTGACATCCAGCGCAATAAGGGTTGGTAATCGCCGGCGTTCATTGACCAGTTGTAAGGTTTCCATTAACGTCGGCACCCGCTGGTCCTGAAAGGATGAATCAAACCAACTCCCGGCATTGAGACGCTTGATCTCCGTCAGACTTTTCTCCGCTACCGGGCCTTGCCCATTGGTCGTTCGGTCCAAAGTGGCGTCATGGACCATAACGATCTGCTCGTCCACAGTCAAGCGGAGGTCAATTTCCATGCCAAATCCAAGTTCCAGGGCCGCCGCATAAGCAGCGAGTGTATTCTCTGGCGCATACCCGGCCAGCCCCCGATGGGTAACAATAGTCGGATTTCTGATGTTCATGCGGTCTTCCCTCTGTTATTTTCTAACAGTGTAATCCGCTTCGACGCGGATGTCAACTCTTATTTGACGGCTTATTCGGGTGGAGGGTTAGCATTTTCCTCATGAGAGAGGCGATCATGTCAAAACTGAAGGGCCAGTTCACACCGCCAATCCATACCAAATCCTATGGAAAAGTCTTGAGACTTGTGGTAAGCTCTTGGTATCTGATTGAGTACAAGGGGAAATTGATGAAGCTAAAAATTGGCGTTGTAGGTTTGAGACGTGGGCAGACTTACGTGGACAACTTCTCAACGCACGAAAGATCCGAAGTGGTTGCGGTGTGTGATATGGATGCCGATCGGCTCGCACAGTATTCCACCGATGCGTCGAAACACACCGATTACCAGGAATTTCTGAAGCAAGCGCTCGATGTCGTGGTCATCTGTACACCGCTACCACAGCACGCAGCACACACCATCGCTGCGTTGCAAAGTGGGGTGCACGTTCTCTGTGAAGTGCCGGCGGTCTACACGCTGGCGGAGTGTGAGCAGGTTGTTCAAACGGTCGAAAAAACCGGGCTCAAGTACATGCTCGCCGAAAACAGTTGCTATAGCGATCTGAATCTCGCATGGCAGGAAGCGATTCGCGCAGGCAAGCTCGGAAAGATTATCTACGCTGAAGCCGAATATGTTCATGACTGTCGAGGGATTATGCGTCACGCCGATGGGTCACTGACGTGGCGGGCCCGCATGCCACCGATTCAATACTGTACGCATAGCCTCGGGCCACTGCTCTTTCTGATGGAAGATCGCTGTGTCGCGGCAACGGGCTTAAATACCGGCTGTAACATCGCACCCGACCTCGGCGCGATCGACCTTGAGGTCGGGCTGTTTCAGATGGAGAGCGGCGCCGTTGTCAAAATCCTGTGCGGCTTCTCAATTGCGCGTCAGCCGGCATTTCACTGGTACGTCGTTTACGGAACGAAAGGCGCCCTCGAAAGCCAGCGTCGGCATAAGGCATCCGCCGACGGCTATTTTCAAGGAATCGCCCCAAATCGGGAAATGACGCCGCACGCAATCGATACCAACGCACACGGCACAGCGGAAAGCCGGATCGCGGACAGATTCATCGAATCCATCCTGAACGATACGAAACCGCCGATCGATGTTTACGATGCGATGGATTATACGGCACCGGGGATTTGTGCGCACCTCTCCGCTGAAAAGAATGGGGAGGTTGTACCTGTGCCGGATTATAGATGAATGGACAAATGTGCGAGCCGTGTTTCAGTTGACTGATAGCGTTGAGTTGAAAAGAGAAGGAGGATGAAAACCATGCAATTCAAACAGAAATTCGCATATATGGCTTTGGGTGGGGGGCTCGTTTTTCTCGGAAATTTATTGCCGAGTATTATTGATCATTCGGCAACCGCGCAGGGCGAAAACAGATCTGTGACATTTGATGAGATCAGATGCCGGAGTCTGAAGATCGTTGATGCGTCAGGGAAGACCTACGTGGTATTGGAAAAGAAAGATATTATGCAAAACGTCGTTTATGATGCCATCCAGATTTTCAATGGTTCTGGTCAGACCGTGTGTCGTTTGGGCGGCGATCCGAATGGCGGTTCGTTGGCGGTGAATCGCAGTACAGGTGATGAAGCGGTGGTTATCGGTATAGATTCGACGCAGAATAAAGGCGGAGTGGTGCTGGTTGAGGGTAAAGACGGTAAGAAGAATTGCTCCCTATTGATTGGTGAATTCGGGGGAGTGGTCACCGTCAGTGGCGTGGCTGATGAGAGTTTTAGCCAATTGTCGGTTGACGAAGCGGGTGGTGCCGTCGTCGTCAAAGGCAAGGATGGTAAGAGCTCGGGGCAATTATCAATTAACAAAGCCGGCGGGTTAGTATTCGTCACAGGTAAGGATGGGCAGAGTGTTAGCCAGTTATCCTTCAACGAATATGGGGGCGCCGTCATCGTCAAAGGAAAGGAGAGTCAAAGCCGTGGCCAATTATCGATTGACAAATATGGCGGCAGGGTGGCGATATCCAACAACGCCGGGCTCATTTGCCTGCAAGCCAGCGTCGGTAATACGGGCGGGGGGATTGTCCGTACGAAGAATCGATTCGGGTATTATACGGGTGGACTCCCTTAGCTGGGGAGGGTCATTTTTTCAAACGCTACAATGTCCCGGTGGATTTTATCGGAAATCCATCCGCTCAAGTCCACCGCCGCGAAGCGTTGACGAAACCCGTGCCTTCGGATGAGAGCCCGAACGGTTTCGCGTGGAAGCGTGTACAGGTTGTAAGCCATCACAATCGTGCCGTGTGGTTTGAGGAGGCGTTTCCAACTCGGTAGGGCCGCATCGAGAAGCCGGTCATAGTCGGTTGGCACGAGCTTGTCTGTTCGACTTCCGGCTCGAACACCGTAAGGAAAATCCGTCATGAGGCTATCGAACTGTTGATTCGGCAGGTATTCGTCCGCCTTTCGTGTATCGCCGTTGACGATCTGGTAGCGGTTCTGGGTTGTGCCCTGCGTCACGAAAAGATGGCAATTTCCCGCTTGAGATTCCTCAAAAGGTATCTGAAGGCGTTGCAGAAGTTTTCGAAGGTTTTCCGCACTCCGTTGCGAAGCAGTCGGGGAAATCTCCAACGTCGCGCCATCGATGCCCCGCAACACACACTCGAAAAGGGTCTGTCCATAGCCTCCCATTGGATCTAGCACACAGCCGATAGCATCCCCGTCGTAGCTCAAGTTAATCATCGCACGAATCAGGTACGGGGACTGCCGGGCGGGAGATTGATAATCAAACACTTGCGGAGCGATGGTAGAGACCCAATCCTTATCAAGGCTGAAAATCGTCTGGTGCATCGCTGTTTCGAGAAAAGCCTGAAATGCGTCGTAGTCCTGTCTCAGCGTGTTCGTTGTTGCTGCTAGCTCATCCACAGGCCAATCTCTTCCCTCGGTCCATTCCAACTTGTCCACCTGTGTGAGAAAGGTCATCCACCGGCAGTTCTCCATCTCCTGTGGCGTCAGTTCTCCTGAATGCCAGAGGATACTGCCCGGCGGATAAATCTCCGGCGTTGCGGCCGCTATCACACGCGGTAACAGGTTGAAAATTTCGGTCTCGGATAGCCTGCCGACGATTCCCCGCTGACTGCTCCGCTGCTTGTATTGGAAGTAGTAAACCGAAATAGAATTTGCAGGCTTTGCCATGTCTCACGCATCAATGCCGGAAAAAGGGTTGACATAAACCAGCGCGCCATATTAGAGTATTACACTGGAAACCCCGACCGCGGATCGGGTTCGGAGCTCATTAAGGAGAATTGCGAGATGCGTCAACCCGTCGTTTGGGTCTCAGTGGTGATTGTCATTGGTTTAATGGTAATTATAACCGTTTCGCTCGTCAATATGCCACAAGCAACCGTGAAAACCTTTCCGGCGGATAAGGGCCCAAACTTCATCGATGTTTCGAGCTACCCGCCCCAAATGCAGGAATACTACAAGATCTTTGAGCAGAAGTGCAGTCGATGTCATACCCTGGCCCGCCCAATCAACTCAAAATTCGCCGGGGAAGACTGGCGGAAATATGTCTACAAAATGATGAGGAAACCGGGGTCTGGATTAACGCCGAAAACCGCTGAACAAATCATTGAACTCCTCGTCTACGATTCTCAGGTGCGAAAAAAGGAGTAATTCCCTATCGAAGTGATATTTGTATTTGAGGTGCTGCCATGCGAGAAAGTATAATCACGAAACCGGACGAAATGGAATGGATGGCGAGCCCCGCCGGGGAGTTTATCATGGGGGCGAGCAAAGAGCAGATCCGCCGCGTCAAACAGATCGACCCCGACTATTCCGATGAATGACTCGAACGCGAACAACCCCAGCGAAAGGTTTATCTTTCCGAGTACGCCATTGGGAAATACACGGTGACCAATCGGCAGTTCAAGGCGTTTGTTGATGACACCGGCTATCAGACGGAGCGGGAATTGGACGGGCTTGGAAAATCGATCTGGTACAAGTTGCGAGAAGGCCCCCTCGCAGAGAAACTCGACCATCCCGTTGTGTGCGTGACTCGCAAGGATGCCCTTGCTTACTGCGACTGGTTCAGTGAGAAAACAGGCATCGAGATCGGCTTACCGACTGAGGCGCAGTGGGAGAAAGCCGCGCGAGGGTACGACGGACGCTTGTGGCCCTGGGGGGACGAATTTGGTGAGGATAAGTGCAATATCGCGGGGAGAGGGACAACACCTGTCGGAAGCTATCCCCAAGGCGTGTCGCCTTATGGGCTGATGGATTGTGCGGGTAACGTCTGGGAGTGGTGCCACGACTGGTTTGCGACGGACTACTATCGTGATGCGGCACTCCGTAATCCGCAGGGACCAGATGGCGGCGAATACTACGTTGTCCGGGGTGGTTCGTGGTATCGTGGGAGACGGAGCGCATGCAGCGTCCGTGCGGCGGCCCGCTTTCGTCATTATATCGCTTGCTATACATTTGGCTTCCGTGTCGTTCGTCTATAGCGCGATCTGTCGTGTGTTCACCCGACTATTGGGAAATTGTGAGGGATTCAAAATGGTCATACTCGAAATTGCGAAGAAAAAGGATCGATTTTTGAAAGAGTCACTGGAACTCCTCAGTGCGGAGCCGTTGAAAGATGACAACAAGGAGGCGTAAATGAATCAGCAGACCGACAAGATCACGGTTCAATCCGAAGCGTTGCAAGAATTTGCAAGCGCCCTTTATCAGCGCGTTGGTGTTCCCAAGAAGGATGCCGATGCCGTCGCCCGTATGCAGGTTGAGACAGACGAGCGGGGCGTGTACTCACATGGTACCCGTGCGCTGCCGGGCTATGTTCGTGGTATCCGCAATGGGGCAATTAATCCCACGCCGAAAATCCACCAGTTAAAGGAGGCATTGAGCATGGCCCTGCTCGATGCTGATAACAGCCTTGGACACGTTTCCAGCATTCACGCCATGCAGTTGGCAATCGATAAGGCGCGGGCCACCGGCATCGCTGTCGTAACGGTTCGGAACAGCAATCACTACGGTGCGTCGGCGTGCTTCGCGATGATGGCGTTGCCGGAGGGAATGATCGGATTCAATACAACCAAGACGGGCGGCGCGAGCATGGCGGCGTTTGGTGGTGCTGAAGGCGTATTGGGAAATCACCCACTCGCGTATGCGATTCCCGCGAAAGAAGAGCCGCCGATCGTGTTGGACATGGCGTGTGGTTGGGCTGCGTGGGGACATGTCGGAACGTATGGGATGGAAGGCAAACAACTGCCCCCCGGCTGGGTGCTGACGGCAGACGGTCAACCGACACAAGACCCACGCGAGGCGAAGGTGATGCTGCCGGTCGGTGGACCGAAAGGACACGGTTTGGCAATTGTGACAAGCATACTCGGGGGCGCGTTGACCGGCGGTGTTGCTGCTTGCAATCGGACACCGGACACGCCGCCCGAATTGGCAAGGCGTGGACATTTCTTTTACGCCATTAACGTAAGCAATTTCTGTCCGCTCGACGAATTCACGGAAATCGTGGATGAGGAAATCCGCACCATCCGAAACTCGAAGCGCGCTGAGGGGGTTGATCGCATCTACATGCCCGGCGAGATCGAGTGGTTGAAACAACAGGAGGCGCTACGAGACGGCATCCCGCTGCATCGTCAACATCTGGATTCACTGGCAGCACTTGCCGGGGAATTGGAGGTCGAGGTGTTTTGGAAGTAACCGTTGCAGGTGCTGATGGAGTCGCTATCCCAATCTATCTGTCCGAATTGAGTGCAGCGAAATCCCGTGGTCCCCGTTTTGGTCGCCCAAACCACAGCGGTCAATCTGGCCAAAGCCGTTGTCAGTTGGGCAGAAGAGATTTTACCCGACGCCGGGTAACGTCGCTCTGAGAACTATTCTGATATTAGCGTGGCCACCAGCTTTTGGTCGGCTAAATCCCAAATCCTCGCGTACCCATCGCGCCCGCCGGCGGCGACGAATTGACCGTCCGAACTCAGATCAACGGTATACACCTCATCCGTGGGTTGGTCGAAAGTCGCTCGCCGGTTGCCCGACCGGAGCTCCCAGACGATGACCGACCCATCCGCGCTGCCAGAAACGATAATCACCTGATTTCCCCATCGACCACAGTCAACCGCGTAAACCGGTTTCTGATGGCCGTTGTAGACGCGAACGAGTGCGCCCCGTGTTTCAATCGCTCCAGATTCCTGTCGTGATTCAGCGAGGCGCCATGAACGGACGGCATTGTCCGCCGAACCGGAGACGATCATATTTTCCTCCGGCGCAAAGGCGACTGAAAACACCGCGTCATCATTCCGATCGAAGTTGGCTAGAACGTTGTATGTTTGGGCGTTCCATACCTTCACGGTTTTATCTTCGCCGCCGGTGACAAAATACTTCCCATCCGATCTATAATCGGCGGCTAACACGCGGTTTACATGCTGCGTCAAGGTTCGCGCGATCTCCCCTTCTGGCAGGGAGACGACAAAAACCTGTTCATCCATGCTTACGGTCAAAAGCTTAGAGCCATCCGGACTCAAGCCGATTGCTTCAACGGTGTCGGCATGCAGTTCGAGTGTGCTGACGAGGTCGCCCGATTCAACATCCCAAACTTTGACCTCGCCCATTTCTGCTGGTAATCCACCCCCGGCAAAAAGCAGTTTACCATCGCTCGAAAATTTCAGGCATCGTACCGCATCGGCATGTGGCTCGAAGTGACGAAGGACCTCACGGGCTTGGACGTCCCAGAGTTGCACCCATTGGTAAAGTCCAACGGCAAGGTGTTTCCCATCGGGGCTGAATTGGATTGACCAGATCGGGGAGATTGGAAAGTCGGCGTGAACAGCCGATGCGGAAATCAGCAGACAAAAGGCTGACAAGAATACAACAAAATCATAAAAATTGAACCGCATTCCCATCATCATTGGAATTCCCCGCGAATCGTGACACCTTACATTGCACGCTTCTCAACTCAAGGCATCACGAATCGGTCTACCACCGCGTGAGAGAACGATCCGCACCCCCTCAGGCGACTCGATGCTCTGATTGTAGTCGATGCCGAGGCAGTGATAGATGGTTGCGGAAAGATCTTCGGGACGAACGGGGGTTTGCGCAGGCTCCATGCCGCGCGGATCTGACGCCCCAACAACTTGCCCACCTTGAACCCCGCCACCGGCAAGCATCAGCGAAAACACGCGTGAATGGTGATCTCGACCGGCATCGCGGTTGACGGTCGGTGTTCGCCCAAACTCGCCCATCGCGATAACCAGCGTACTTTCAAGTAAGCCCTGATCCGCGAGGTCGTTGATCAGGGCGGCGACCGTCTGATCGAAACTGCCCAGCCTACCACGCAACGCCGAGAAGATATTATTGTGGTTGTCCCACCCCCCGATGTTGACGGTGACAAAACGGACGCCGGCTTCGACAAGCCTTCTGGCGAGCAGGCAACTCTGACCAAACCCATCTCGCCGATAAGCATCTCTGATTTTATTCGGTTCCTGCTTGAGATCAAAAGCCGCGCGCGCTTCGGAGGAACTGATCAGGTCATAAGCAGCCGTGTAGAACTCGTCAGTCGCTTGCGCTTGATCGCTTGCAGTTTCGTACTTTTTGAATGCCGCGTCAACCGTCTGGCGCAACGAGCGACGTCGATCTACACGTTGCATCGAAATTCCCCGCGGTGGCTGAAAGTCGCGCACTTTGAAATTCTTCTTCGCTGGGTTTCCCCCGGGAGAGAACGGATCGAGCGCCGCGCCAAGAAATCCCGCACCGCCATACGCAACAGCAGAGGGAATCGCGATGTAAGGCGGTAAAGCACCGCGTGAGCCTTTCAGCTTTGACGCGACGGCACCGTAGCTCGGTACAGCAAAGCCGGGCAACGGCTGAAAGCCTGTCATCATGTAGTGTGTGCCACGTTCGTGCGCGGCTTCCGGTGAAGTCATCGAGCGGATAAGGCAGATCTTGTCCATCTGCTTGGCGAGTTTCGGCATGTGCTCGCAGATTTCGATGCCGGGGACGTTCGTCTGAATTGGCTTGAACAAGCCACGAATCTCTTCGGGAGCATCCGGTTTCATATCCCATAAGTCAAGGTGACTTGGGCCGCCACCCATCCAGATCAGAATCACCGACTGCGCGGTGCCTTCTTTTTTGTCTGTTGGTGCAGCGATTGCTTGTAATCGAAAGAGGTCCGCCATACCGAGTCCGAACAATCCAAGGACACCAGCTTTGAGGAAGTCACGGCGATAAAAACCTTCGCAATCGGTGCAGGCTGTCAGATTTCTTGGTTTCATGGTATCTTCACCTTTCTACTGTCCTCAATTTCCTTTTCACAGTTTTGCTTGTTCTCTCGCGTGATAGGAGCTCCGAACCAGCGGGCCGGACTCCACATGGCGAAATCCCATCTCCATCCCCGCTTCTTTAAGTTCC
Source organism: Candidatus Poribacteria bacterium (assembly GCA_027296925.1). GTDB lineage: Bacteria > Poribacteria > WGA-4E > WGA-4E > PCPOR2b > JAPUIP01. The sequence continues at coordinate 9,703 of JAPUIP010000734.1, forward strand.
TCAAATTCCGCCGGCGTATAATAACGCTTAATTGGTAGATGGCGCGATGTTGGCGAGAGGTACTGGCCGATCGTCAGGATATCACAATCCGTATCTCGAATATCTTGCATCGTCTGCAACAGCTCTGAAACCTCTTCCCCCAAACCGACCATCAGGCCCGACTTTGTCAGCATGGTGGGGTCCATCTCTTTGCCGAGCCGGAGCAGATTGAGGCTCTGTTGATAGTTCGCGTATGGGCGCGCTCTGCGATAGAGACGCGGCACGGTTTCCGTATTATGGTTGAGCACATCGGGCTTTGCCTCAACAATCACGGCTAAGGCATCCCAATTTCCTTCAAGGTCTGGGATGAGGACTTCGACGGTGCAACCGGGGCTGTGCTGCCGCGATTCTCGGATGCACGCTACGAAGATGCTGGCCCCGCCATCCGGGAGATCATCGCGGTTGACGGAAGTGATCACGACATGCTTGAGTTCCAGATGGCCAACGGCTTCGCCCAGCCGCCTCGGCTCATCGAGATCGACTCCCGTTGGCTTTCCTTTGGTGACTGCACAGAACATGCAACGACGGGTACACACATCACCGAGGATCATGAAGGTGGCGGTTCGACTTTCCCAACACTCGCCGATATTCGGGCAGCGTGCCTCCTCGCAAACGGTGTGGAGATCGAGATCGCGCATTAAGCCCTTGAGATTCGCGTAGTTGGGGCCAGCGGGGATGCGCGCTTTAATCCAGGGGGGATGGCGGCGTTTGGGTGAATACCGGGCGGACTTTTTACCGCCGGTGGTTTCATATAGCGGAAGTGATTTGATCATGCCTGAGATTATACCCCTCTTTCCGCCGGATTGTTGAATGGCATAGACAACGTGAAACGTAAGCAGATCTGTTGGTTCATCGGTTTGCCAATTTCCGACGCTACCGTTTTTTCATCGGCCCACTGTCCTTCAGGTACCGGTAGAGATCGCTATCTGTCGTTAAAAAGAGCGTCGTGTTTGGGTTGGTGGTCCGACGATAGGTTTCCAACGTTTGGAGGAAGGCGAAAAATTCCGGATCTTTGCCATGCGCTTCTGCGTAGATCCGAATGGCTTCGGCATCGGCCTCCCCTTTAATTTGCTCCGCCCGTTTGTAGGCGTCCGATTGGATGCGCTGTAACTCCTTCTGTTTCTGACCCATGATGTTCGCGGCTTCCCCTTCGCCTTCCGACCGGTACTTCGCGGCGATTCGCTGGCGTTCGGATATCATGCGAGAGAAAACTTTCTCACGGACTTCCGTCACATAATTGATTCGCTTAATCCGTACATCGATGAGTTCGATCCCGAATTCTTCAGGCAGGTTCTGCTGTGCCTTTTCAAGTATCAGCTTCGTAATCTGCTCCCTTCCAACCTCAATCCTCTCTAGCGGTTCACCACCGCCCCCGCCTTCCTCTTCTTCCAGATCTTCAAGGTTCAGATCCAGAATGCGGTTTGAGTTCCGCACAACTTCGATTAACAATTGCCCTGTCACCAAATCACGGGCAGCCGAATCGATGATGTCATCTAAACGAGATTGAGCGTTCTCCTCTGTGCGAAGGGACTGGTAGAATTTGCGAACATCTTTAATGCGCCAACGTGCAGTCTGATCTAACCAGATGAATCTCTTATCCTTTGTCGTAATCTGGTTCGGGGAACCGTCCCATTCGAGGATACGTTTCTCGAAACGGTTTACTTCCTGGATAAACGGTGTCTTTATTTTCAGTCCAGCTTGATCCGTTTCTTTGACAAGTTCTCCGAATTGGGTAATCACCACCTGTTCACCTTCACGAACAGTATAGAACATCGTCAAGGCTAAGGAAATAGCGATGATTGGAATAATGATTAACGGTATCAGTATTTTGGCATTCATCTTGGGTATCCTTTCGTCATTTGCCGAGCTGCAAAATTGGAATGGGCATGTTTGATTGCCCATCAATGATATAGATCTCCTTGACTTCAGGCAGAACCACACTCATAGTCTCTAGATAGAGTCGTCGGCGAGTGACCTCTTTGGCATTTTGGTACTCCTGCCGGATTGAACTGAACCGGTCGGCATCCCCTTTGGCTTCGTTGACACGCGTTAGCGCGTATCCCTCGGCCTCCGAGATCTGCTGTTGAGCAATACCGTCGGCTTTGGGGACAGATTCGTTGTAGTCCCGCAGTGCCTCGTTGATCAGCCGCTCTTTCTCCTGCTTTGCCTCATTGACCGCGTTAAAAGAGGGCTTCACCGATTCTGGGGGGTTCACATCTTGCAGGGTAACGTTGACGAGCAATAATCCTGTGTTGTACCGGTCAAGCAAGTTTTGCAGGCGCTCCTTCACGTCTGTGGCAATCTCGATGCGTCCAACAGTCAACACTTCTGTGACTGTACGGTCCCCGACAACGATCCTCATGACCGCTTCAGAGAGATCGCGCAGGGCTCGTGTTGCATCATAGATTTCAAACAAGAATTTGCTGGGGTCCCCTATCCGATATTGAACGACCCACTCGACATCGGCAATATTGAGATCTCCGGTTAACAGCAGTGATTCATCGGCGTAACCTCTCCTCTCATATTGGGTACGGACCCCTGCCTGAAGGGTACGGAACCCAAATTCTTCCTTGAAGACTTTTCTGACAGGAACAGGTATTGCCCTATCAATGCCGAGTGGCAGCTTAAAATGCAATCCCGGTTCAGTCTGTCCGATGTACTGACCAAACCTCAGGATGACGGCGACCTCATCGGCTTCAACGGTGTAAAAGATGGTGGCTAACGCCGTAATGGCAAGCACAATGAGAATTACGATCAGGATACGTTTGGGGGTGATGAGGCGCAGGTACGGCAGCACCTCATCCCACGGTTGTTGTTGCATAGGGCTTTACTCCTTTTCAATAAGTGTGATGTGTCGGCTTGACAGCATATAGGTGAATTATACACAGAAGACGCCGAGGAAACGGCCTCATTACGACTTTTTCACTTAGCCCTGATCTAAAGATCGGGCTGATAGCTCAAGTCCACTGAAGTGGACTCGGATTGTTCGTTTTAGTCGTCTTCAGACGACTTTGGCTTTGAGCCTGAACTT
>JAPUIP010000735.1 GCA_027296925.1 Candidatus Poribacteria bacterium
GAGCTCTTAAACACATTTCGCGGCACCAATAGCCCGATTGGCGGCTTCATTGATGGGGCAGAGACCCACGGGTTTGAACTGATTCCGACCGTCCTCGCCACGGCGCAACCGAGCGGGCCGACACCGCGGGACATCTTTGACGCCATTGTGGGCGAGTTGGTGCAGGGCATCGCTGATGCGGGGTCGATAGACGGGGTGTTGCTGCAGTTGCACGGCTCGATGGTGGCCGGCGACCTCGATGGGGCGGACGGCATCGACGACGCCGAAGGTCATATCCTCGCGGCTGTGCGTGAACAGGTCGGGCCGGACGTGCCCATCCTGGCACAATTGGATATTCATTCCAACGTGTCCCCGCAGATGATAGAGATGGCAGATGTGCTGATTGGGCGGGAGAGCTATCCGGAGGTCGATATGGCGGAGCGCAGCCGTGAGTGTGCCGATGTGCTGATGCGCATCGTGAAAGACAGCGTCCGCCCGACGATGGCTTTGCGCCAACTCCCGATGTTCTGGGGCATGAACCAGGTCACGGCACACTCGCCGATGCGCGAGGCGATCGCGGAATTGCACAACGTCGAAGCGCAGCCGGGCGTCATCTGCGGTTCGATTGCGACCTGTTATTATCTGGCGGATGTGCCGCACATGGGGTCTTCGGTTTACATCGTGACGGACAACGATCCGGACCTAGCCCAAGCCTACGCCGATCAACTCGGTGAGTGGATCTTTGAGCGACGAGCCGACTGGCATTATCCAATCCCATCTACACGTGAAGCGCTGGAGCGAGCCGAAGCGGAAGGACGCTATCCGGTGATTTTCGCCGATCGAAATGATAACACCGGCGGCGGATCTCCGGGCGACAGTACCGGCGTGCTGCAGACGTTCATCGAAGCCGGGCTTCAGGATGCCTGCGTGCTTTACATCGTCGATCCGGAGGCGATTGCGGAATGCCAGAACGCCGGCGTGGGGGCGACGTTGACGCTGGATGTGGGCGCCAAATCAACCCCCCTGCAAGGTCAGCCCATCCGCATGACGGCGGAAGTGGTCGCCCTTTCCAATGGCGATTTTCGTTACGATGGACCGATGTACGCCGGTTTGAGCGGCAGCATGGGACCTTCGGCGCATATCCTGCAGGATGGCATTCACATCTTGCTCGTCACCCGGCGGGAGCAACCCTTCGATACCGCCTTCGCTCGAACGCTTGGTCTTGACCCGCGCCAAATGCGGTACATCGGCATCAAATCCACCGCCCATTTTCGCGCCGGGTTTGAACCCTGGGCCGGCGCCATCTACGCCGTGTCTGAACTGAGCGTGCATACACTGAGCCATCTGACCTTCCGCCGGCTTGGGCGCAAAATTTACCCGTTCGATGACATATAGGAATGGCGATTTAAGAAATCCTTCCTCGCTACATTTTGCAATTTAGAATTTGCAATTTCCTTTCTGTGACAAAATGTCTAAGTTATTCGATAGCCATTCCTTAGTCCCGCGCCATTTTGGAACTCAGGAACGGAATTTGGAGAGTTGACATGCAGTTTCCCAGAGCCTTTTACCGCTGGCGGCCCCACCCCTGGCACGGCCTCGAAGTCGGTCAAGACCCACCTCGCCTGGTACACGCCTACATTGAGATTACCCCGTTCGACCTCGTGAAATACGAAGTGGACAAAGTCACTGGCTACCTTCGTGTGGATCGACCGCAACGGACTTCATCGCAGCCACCCGCACTCTACGGATTTATTCCGCGTACCTACTGTGCGAGCAGAGTTGGCGCGCTTGCCGAAGGCGCGACAGGAGGTGACGGCGATCCGCTCGATATCTGCGTCGTCAGCGAAAGACCGATCACGAAGTCGGAAGTCATCCTCAATGCGAGGGTCGTCGGAGGGCTTCAGATGATTGATAAAGGAGAAGCCGACGATAAGATCGTTGCCGTTCTGGACAACGACAATTTCTGGGGAGAAGTGGAAGACATTTCGGAGTTGCCTGACATTATGGTCGAGCGCCTGCGGCACTACTTCAGTACCTACAAGCTACGGCCCGGAGAGGTGTGGCAATCTTCGGTCGAAAAGATCTACGGTTGCAAGGCTGCCTGGGAAGTGGTTGAGGCAGCGATCGAAGACTATGACGAGGAGTATGGGAGTGAGTAACGTGAGTTGCCAGCCAGTCATCTTTTTGAGGTTTGAGTTAAGGAGAAAAACATGCCTGTTCTAAGCGCAGAAGATTTAGCCTTTTGGGAAGAAAATGGATACGTTGTCGTTCACGACGCGGTTCCACCAGAAAATTGCAGAGCAGCCGAGAAAGCGGTCTGGGAATTTCTCGAAATGGATGCAAATGACCCCCATAGCTGGTATCCCGATCCGCCGCGGCAAAGCATCATGGTGGAGATTTATCAGCACCAAGCACTCTGGGATAACCGTCAGTACCCCCGCATCCCCCAGGCTTTTTCGGAGATCTGGAACACGGAAAAACTCTGGGTCAGCTTTGACCGTGCCAGCATGAACCCACCGGAGCGACCCGACTGGGAATTTACCGGACCGTATCTCCACTGGGATATGTCATTGGACATGCCAGTTCGACTCAAGGTGCAGGGCGTGCTTTACCTGACGGATACACCCGCGAATCAGGGCGCGTTCACCTGTATACCCGGATTTCATCGGAAACTCGAAGCGTGGCTAGATAGCCTGCCCGAAGATGCGGATGCACGGAAACTTATCAAGGAAAGAAGCACCGACGCAAAACCGATCGCGGGGAAAGCCGGGGATCTGATCATCTGGCACAGCGCGCTGCCGCACGGTAGCAGCCCGAATTCTGCGGACCGGCCTCGGATCGTGCAGTACATCACCATGTCTCCTGCACCAGCAGATAACGAGGAATCGCGTCAGCAGCGGATCACCGGGTGGCAGGAGCGGCTGACGGGATTGGGCAAAGAACAGAAGGAGAAGGAACACTATACCGGCAAGACGGCTGAATTAACGCCGTTGGGACGAAAGTTGTTGGGACTGGATCGCTGGGACGGCTAAATGCCGCTGCATCCCAGTACCTCGCTGTAACGTGCGATGCGTGGTCATGAAAAAA
>JAPUIP010000736.1 GCA_027296925.1 Candidatus Poribacteria bacterium
GGCAGGTGCGCACGACGCGATACCAAATCACAGCGGTGATTCGAGACGAAGCTACCATAACCCAAGCGTTCTGTCGGATGGGTTGGAAGTTGTACGCCACCAACCATAAGGAAGCCGATTTACCCCTTGATGAAGCGGTGAGACTTTATCGCGCGGCGCCTCGAATTGAACGCCACTTTCATCTGTTTAAATCCGCTCCCATCGGCATCTCACCGATGTATGTGAGAAACGATGACCAGATTATAGGTCTGTGTCGCCTCCTTTCGCTCTGTGTGAGGTTGATGACATTAATTGAAATTGTCATCAGACGCCATCTTAATCAACACGATGAAACTTTGGCTGGATTGTATGAAGGCAACCCAAATCGCAAAACGAAGACGCCAACGGCTATCAAACTCTTACGTGCCTTTCGAGGGATATCCCGCGTGCAATTCATCGCTGAAAGCAACTCCGGTCCCTACACAACCCCCTTGACTCCCTTACAGATGAAGGGTCTTTCGATGCTCGGTATCGATTCCGCCGTCTACCGGACGTCGAAAGCCAAACCAAACACTTTCGAGGCTTTCTCGCGAAAGTGCGGACAAGTACTCGCACATCTCTCACACACCATAAACCGAGTCACAAACAGACCTTAAAATCCTTAAAACAGACTCTAACCAAGCTAGCAAAGGACTTATGAGTCACTAATTCAACTTTCATAACAGGAAATAGCCCGAACGCTAAGTGACAACTGCCACATTTAATCATTACTAAAACTGATGCAATGCAGGAGCACTCGCCATGGAATACACCTACCTCGGCCGGATCGGGCTTCAAGTCAGCAGGCTGTGCCTCGGCACCGTCAACTTCGGCATGCATGTGTCCGAAGAAGACACGTTTCCGGTGCTGGACCGAGCACTGGAACAGGGAATCAACTTCCTCGATACCTCCAACTCCTACAACAGCGGATTGACGGAGATGATTATTGGAAACTGGTTCGAGCAGGATAGAAGCCGCCGCAACGGAATCGTCTTGGCAACCAAAGTGTACAGCCAGACCGGTGACGGCCCTAATGATGGTCGCCTGTCCGCCTATCACATACGTCGGGCGTGCGAAGACAGTCTACGACGTCTGCAAACGGACCACATCGACCTGTACCAGATGCACCATATCGACCGCCAGACGCCATGGGAGGAAATTTGGGGTGGGATGGAGCAATTGGTGCGCGAAGGCAAGATCGTGTACGTGGGTAGCAGCAACTTCGCCGCCTGGAACATCGCGCAGGCGCAGGGCATAGCTTCGCAACGGAATTCCCTTGGGCTGGTCTCTGAGCAGAGCGTATACAATCTTCGCAACCGGATGGTCGAACTGGAAGTACTCCCATGTTGTCGCGCCCTGGGTTTGGGCGTCATACCGTATAGTCCGATGGGCGGTGGGCTGCTGTGCGGTGTGCTGGACAACCCGGCCACTGGGCGCCGAGGCAGGGAATCACTGAAAGAAACCATCGAAACATATAGGACACAACTACAAGCCTATGAACAACTTTGCCAGCCCCTTGGACATCGGCCGGCTGATGTCGCCTTGGCGTGGGTACTCAAAAGTCCAGACATTGTGGCGCCGATCATCGGTCCGCGGACGGTCGAACAACTCGACCAGAATGTGGCAGCCTTGGAATTGACCCTCGACGCCGAAACACTGGCAAGATTGGACGAGATTTGGCCGGGCCCCAGCGGCGAAGCGCCAGAGGCATACGCGTGGTAGCATCGGGTCTATAGTTTTCGTTGGTAGTTGGTACCGGCGACGGGCGTGCCATCTTCTGTTCCACTTCTATCTGAACTCTTTGTCTGACTATAAGTCGTCGCGATGCGTCGGGATTTTCGCATTCACTGGCGATTCTTGGGCAAGGCGGCACACCTGTCCTGTGTGAAGTAGACCCGCGCACTTTCAATTGTGACCTGATTAAGACACTCCAGGAAAACCGGATCGCTGTCGTTGGGCTGGATGTCTTCGAAAAGGAGCCTATCGATCCGGATAATCCTCTGCTTAAGATGGACAATGTTGCGCTCACCCCACATACCTCTTCCGATTCTGATGTCGTTGGTGAGCGGATAACGGCTGCCGTACGCGAGGAATTAACGAGGCTTTGCAGTGGGCGCTGGGCTGAGCATGTAATGAACAGATCCGTTACGCCCAAAGTCAATCTGGTGAAGTAAATTGTGATACGGTTTGGCGATAGTTCAATATTGGATTCAACCCCGGTTTTATGTTGACAATAGGTTGCAAACTGGGTATTCTAAAAGTGTTTGAACATCTGTGGAATGATTTAGCAACTTAGAGCGAAAAGGGCAAATACATGGGAATAGGGAATGGAAGACCGAGTTTCGTTGTTCTATCACCATTACCAACCGGTCTCTGTGAAGGGGAAACCGGCATCCGAAACGCTCATTGAGGAGCGTCGTTAAATGGCGGTTTACTTCTTCGACAGCAGCGCAATTGTCAAGCGTTACGTTTCGGAAATGGGAACGACATGGGTGGGGTCGATCTGTCGCCCAACGGCGGGGAATGATATTTACGCGGTGCGTCTAAGATATGTCAACGCCGGTGAACCGGTTTCTCTTCCATTGTCTGTCATGAGTTGATGCCCGTTCTGAGGAATGACGATAAAGTCAGGGTTGATGCCCTTTGCATAGGCACTCATACCTTGGACAAAATGTTGGTCAACTGATGGGCGCAAAGCACCGTTAACGCCACATACGACGCCGGCCAAAGCCCATAACGACTTCCCCAAATCGGCATCGCACTAACGCTTGCAGTCTCGCCGGGCTTCCAAGAGATGGCAAAGACGCCTTTCACCAGGTCATGGGGCGCATTGAGAAATCCATCAATGTAAGTTGATGCGCGCCGGCGCATTTGAGATGCGAGCGCCGGTTCCTCTGCTTCCAAAAGATCGGCCGATTCCAACAGGCTTGCGCCCAAAGAAAGCATCTGTCCCAGTGCTTTGACACGATAAAATTCTTCCGCCTGTTGCGGAGAGCGGCTCTCGATGAGGAGAAGCCCATCATCATCTCGCTTGAGCCACCAATAATCGACCATTCGCCGAATCTGTGTCAAGAAATCTGTTCGATGGGTCTTGAGGTAAGCAAAAGACCAATCCAAGATGTAAAATCCACTATGCCGATGGGGTCCCAAATGATGGTGGTGGCGACCTGAAGCGGGTCTGCGGCAGATGCCCCCGACCGATTTTCGACGACCATCACGGTGGCGACCATTTTGGGATAAGCGACCTGCAGCAGGTTTATCAGGCGGACGCTTGTCCGCAAGGTGTATTTATCCAATAGTTCTTGCAGCCGACGCTGCCGCTCCATTTCGTTCACCCGGCGTTTGCTCAAAAGCGCATCGATTCGTGCCTCTGATTTTCGATGCGCTTCCCCCGTCCAATCGACCGCCATTTCCCGTTTGACCTGCTCTTTGTCTATCCGTTGTCGCAGTTGAGAATCGTTGTCCTGATAGAATCTTAAAATCCCCTCCGACTCCTGCTCGATGATTTTCTCCATCTCCGCTTGATGGTGGTTGATTGCGGCGATCATTTTTCGTTCGACTTCGCCCCGTGCAATGCGATACGCCTGATATACCGAGATTGACGGGGCTTGGGGGCAGATGAGGTGGTTTTCTTCCGAATAACGCCCCGGGTCATTGACCATCCCCATCAGACGTCGGGCAATCTGCCCATTGGAGAGGTTGATCCCCACCGGAATGAGCGCCTCTTCCCGCTCATCGGTGGTGTACCGAATTTTGAAGGTGAGCAGCAGATACTTGAACAGCTTGAGCTTGATTCGATTGATTTGAATCTCTCCGCCTTCAAACCGGAGGCTCCGGTTGAGGTGGTGTTCGAGGTTGAAAGCCTCCAGGTTCATCCCGGTCAGATAGATGCGCGATACGGCGCCCTGTTCTGCAGCAAATGCGACCAAATCGTCGAGAAGCGCACTCCCATAGTTCAAGAGTTCGGCCTCCGGCACTTCCGGCACAATCTCTGGATCCAGAGCGACCCAAAACTCTGAACGAAACCGTCCCCCAAGTTCCTTGGGGAGCAGAACCGCGAGGAGATCCGCTTCTAAGGGGTCGACAATCCCCCCGACCGATTCAAAGAGGGTGGTCGCGAACTCGCGGAGTCGATTTGAGGTCTTGCTCTGATGTGAAGGTATCATCGCCCCGGATTTCAAACTCCCATCAAGTGGCCCAAAGGTTACGCCTCGGCGCTAAAATGGTCACCGAATAACGCGTCGTCATACGCTTTTTGACGCAGATACCTCGCCCGAGCGGCGAGGAGCTGGTCTCCGAAGTGAGAAATTTCTGCCTGGAGCGCGTCGTCTGTTGGAGACGCGACCCAGATATCGAAAATGATATCTTCAAAATCTTTCCCCCCGTCCAGGTTGCCCAAAATCATGTCCATTTCTCCAATCACCAGTTCAAACATATTGATTTTTGCATCGAGCAGTTCGAGGATGTAGGCTTCAATGGTGCCCGCCGCGGCGAAATTAAAGATATAGACGTCCCGGGTTTGCCCAACCCGACTGATTCGTCCGATCCGCTGTTCAATCTGCATCGGATTCCAGGGGAGGTCATAGTTGACCAGCGCGTTGCAGAACTGGAGATTTCGCCCCTCACCACCGGATTCAGTGCTGATAAGAACCCGATGATCGGCTCTGAACCGCTGAAGGCTTTTCTCCTTTTCCAGCCGAGAGAGCCCCCCGTGAAACAGCGTCACGGAAATCCCAGCCTGGTCCAAAATCTGCTGTAAATATGCCTGCGTTTGCAGAAAGCGGGTAAACACAATGATCTTATCGTTATAATGGT
>JAPUIP010000737.1 GCA_027296925.1 Candidatus Poribacteria bacterium
TTTGTCGTAATTCTCACGCTGAATCTCTTTATGGGATTTATCTCGCTTTCAACCGCAACACTGTATGCGCAAGGAAATCAAAGGCTCATACAGGCAAAATTGACAATTCCGGATTCTACACATCTCCAATCCCTCTCCGTAGACCTCGCTTTCATCAACATTCTAAGCGATGAGGCTGTTTTTCCGGGCATTCCCTATATCGATTTTGTGTATAATTTTTAGCCAGTCTGTTTCGGGGCAGACGAAAGGGATCCAGAATGTTATCCGCAAATCCAACCGGCGCCATCCTGATTGTTGAAGATGAGGTCTCCTACTGGACACATTATCAGCGTAAACTTGCCCCATTGGGATTTCGATTTGAAACCGCGATCAACCCGAAAGCAGCCAGTACCAAGCTGGAGCAGTTCAAACCGGATCTAATCCTCTTAGATCTCCGCTTTGAGGGTGAGTCGCCAGAGGAAGGGCTTGATTTTCTGTCACAGGTTCGTGCGCGACACAGCCTTATCAAGGTCATCGTTGTCACCGGTGCGGCGGAACGAAAAATGGCACTGGAAGCGGTGCGACGCGGTGCATCGGACTTTATCGAAAAGGGAAGCGGTTTTCTCGACGCACTCCAGTTTCGTGTTCAGGCTGTTTTTGAACGTCTCCAACTGGAGCGACAATTCCAGACGCAGCGGGAACGAGTAAACCTAATCCAGCATTAGCCACTAACGTAAGTGCTCCGATATAATCTGACAATCTGAAACACGACTTGGAAGGTTGTTGCATCAAAGCTCACATTTGCCGTTTTCACTTCCACGGAGGTTCCGATGGACATTTTAAGAATCGCGGTTGTCGGCGTCGGCGGAAGAGCAGGGGCACACCTCACCACAATTCCCAAGCTCAAAGACGCTTACCAGATTGCAGCGGTCTGTGACATTCGTGAAGAACAGGCACAGCAAGTCGCTGCAAAGCACCGAGTCCCCGGCTACACTGATGTCGAAAAGATGTTGGACGCCGAAAATTTAGATGTCATTTTAATCACTGCGCCGCCGGAAGGTCATCATATCATTACCGCACAAGCTGCGGAAAGAGCGGTGCACGTCATCAGCGAAACCCCGATGTCCTTTAGCCTGGCGTGTGCGCGGTTGATGCTGGAAACCGCAGAGAAGCATAACATCTTCCTCGAAGTGAGCGAGAACGTGAGGCGTTGGCCCGCAGAGCGGCTTAAGCGGAAAATCATCGAGTCGGGTATGCTCGGCACAGTGACACAGATTCACTGCTGGTACGTCTCCGGTGGTTATCACGGGATTAGCGCAATTCGGAATTGCGCGTGCGGCGAAGCGACCCGCGTCATCGGACATGCACAAAATGTACAGCTTGCAATGTCCCGCTGGTTTGATCCATTTGCCCGTCGTGCAGTCGGAGAGATGCCACATATTGGGACAATGCCGGCCGTGCCCGATAGCGGGGCTCGCGTTGCAACCTGGGAGCTTGGGGTCGCCAATTTTGCAAATGGTATCACCGCAATCTATGAGTACCCAATTGGCGCCGCGCGGGTGAATTACTGGGAGGTTGACGGGACCCGCGGACAGATCATCGGTAGCGATGTGTATCTCTACGAAGATGGGCAGCGGAATCGCTATCCGATTGAAACCGTGACGCGCGAACAGGATGGTATAAGCGCCATCGATCACCTGAAGATTAATACCGATCCGCCCATCATTTGGGAGAATCCGTACACAAAGTATCTGCTGACCGATGCCGACGATGTCGCTCGCGCCGATGTGTTGATGAGCATCCATCGCGCCGTCACTGAGGGGGCTGCGTTAGATTACGGTGGTATTGGGGGGTATAGGGATGTGGAGTTTCTGATTGGGGTTCGCGAATCCGCCATGCGCCAGAATGCACCGATCTCCTTCCCGATCGAAGAAGAGTTGGTTTATGATCAGCGTCAGCACGAAGCCTATCGCCAGATCTATGGTCACGATCCGTTGGAGATAACGCAGACGCCATTGTGGAAGCAGGAGGCACGGCTTTCGCAAGAGATTTAGGGCGCAACGCTTTCACGTTTTCCATAGGATGCATCACGCAACACGCACTTACGCTACCCAGGTCTGAAAGGGACAAAATGGATCGTATTCGTAAATTCTTACTTATCTCAATTGATTGCTGGCGCTACGATGCATTGAGTCGAACCAACGCGCGATTCAACACGCCGAAATTTGACCTGCTGACCCAGGACTTCTCGTTGGCGGAACGCTTCTTCGTCACGGCGCCTGCGACCCGTCCATCCCACACCTCGCTCTTTACCGGACTTTACCCGTTCGAGCACGGGCTTTATGGACAGACATATCTCAAGATGTTTGCTGGCCTCCCTAACTTATTTCAGCTTTTCGCCGACGCCGGCGCTGAGGTCATGGGAAGATCTGAGCGACCCGATGTTTTCCGCTTTCTCGACTTCGAGTCGTTCATCACGCCCATAGACCCGCGTGCTAAAGCGCAATATCTGGGTTCGCTTGAAGACCTGATCGCATGGATGGATCATCCTTCAGCGACGCGGCAATTCGGCTTTATCCACTTCTGGTACACACACGGCGGTTACGGCCTCGGCGGTATCCGATCGGCGCCCAATCTCAGAGACTGGGTGGATCAAGGCAGAGCCGAAGAGGCATTGCGATTTTATTACGCCGCCGTTTCCCATGTGCTGGAATTTTCGCTCGTCGAAATTCTCAAGCGTGCTTCACTCGACGAGTGGGCGATCTTTATCCTCGGCGATCACGGCGAAGGGTTCTGTGAGGAAATCATGGCGCACGGCGACACACTCCACCAGAACGTCCTTCATGTGCCCCTCCTGGCGCATATCCCCGGCAGAGGCAAGATCGAATTCCCTGAAGGGCCGGTCTCCATGATCGATCTTTTTCCGACGATTACCAAACTCGCCGGAATTGACGTCGATTATCGTGGATACGGGGCGAATCTGCTCGGTTCGCCGCATGCGTTTGAAAATCGGTGGGTTCTGTCAGAACTCGACAGTTTGTACGGCATCGGCTTTCTGACGCCAAGTAACTTGCAGACGGACTCCAGCCGTGTGACTTCTAGAGTTTCAATGGATAGGGTAGAGATCGAGAAATATCCAGATGGGGTGCGGTTGTGGTCGATTACAGATGGTCAGCAACTCTACCGGGAAAATGAAGCCACCGGTGATTTTGTGCGACGTGATGTGATGAGCGGGGAAGGCCTGCCGTGTCACACGCCGGATGAATTCAGATCAATCTATAACGCGATACGTGCTAACTCCAACTATCAGAATCCTGAAAAGCAGGAGGCCTCCACTGAGGAGGCGGCAATTTTGGAAGCGCGATTGCGCGATCTCGGTTATATCGAGTAGTATCAATTGCAGCTCAATAAGGAACTGGAGTGATTTTAATGGCGCATCGGATTACAATCACACTTCCCGATAAGGTATATGAACAACTGTGTCGTAGGGCTTTGGTGGATAATAAGTCGGTAATACAGCTTGCTGAGGAAACGCTCCAAAATGCTACCCTTTCGGAAGAACCGACGTCCTCCCCTTTAGACGCTGACTTTTCTCCGCTTGCTAAAAAGAGTGATGTAGATCTCTGGCAGATTGCACGAAGTCAATTACCACCTGCCAAGATACGCCGTTTCAAGCGACTCATTAATAAGCACGAAGCAGGGCAGCCACTGGCACCAGACGAAAAGGCAGAATTGGAAATGCTGATAGAAGAAGGAGAGCGACTGACTGCCATCAAGTCGGAAGCATATGTACTGCTAAAGCAAAGAGGGCATCATCTGCCCAATTGGGAGGAACTGCAGAAACATTAAGAGCATATCGATGCAGGCAAAGCGAGTTTCTCCACGTCAAAGACAGCGTGTAACCGAACGGGCAAAGAATCGGTGCGAATATTGTCTTTCTCCCGCTGAACAGACTGGCATCCCGATGACGATAGACCACATCAGACCACAATCGAAAGAGGGTACATCTGACGACGATAACCTGTGTTTGGCTTGTGGACGGTGTAACGGATACAAACACGACCGAGCTCATGGACGTAACCCCGAAACAGGTAGATGGGTTCGGCTGTTTCATCCACGCCGCCAACAGTGGTCGAAACACTTTCGGTGGAGTGAAGGCGGAATACGCATTGTTGGCTTAACCGCGTGTGGCAAAGCAACCGTCGAAGTGTTGCAGATGAATCGACCGAATATCGTCCGTGCCCGAAGGAACTGGGTCGTCGTAGGTTGGCATCCGCCGATAGCTTGACCCCTGGTAGCGCAACGCCTCATTATCTGAGGACGGCTTCAGGGCAGGGATTGGCTAATGGGAATTCGGTGGGATTAACGCAGATGACTGGTTTAAAAAACACAATCGTCCATCCGCAAGGGGTAGCCACCGGATGCTTGCTTGTCAAATATTCGTTCGCGAAGGTAGGATCGGTGTCGATGAGCGTTTTTTGACGACTTGAGCGACAGCAGATTTGATGCGCCTTCTACCGGTTCTCAAGTGCTTTCACCAGCGTTTCCCCAATTGTCGCAGGGCTATCCGCAACGGCGATGCCAGCGGCTTTTAACGCCTCGATCTTCTCCGCCGCAGTGCCGTGTCCGCCGGAGATAATCGCCCCGGCATGGCCCATCCGCTTTCCGGGCGGTGCCGTTTGTCCCGCGATAAAGCTGACGACCGGCTTGGTCATATTTTCCCTCACAAATTCAGCGGCAGTCTCCTCCGCTGTGCCGCCGATTTCGCCGATCATGATCACCGCTTCGGTATACGCATCCGCCTCAAACATTGCTAGCACATCAACGAAGTCGGTGCCGATGACCGGATCGCCGCCAATGCCGACGCATGTGGATTGCCCAAGACCGAGTTTCGTCACCTGGTCCACGGCTTCATACGTCAACGTCCCGCTGCGCGAGACGATGCCGATCTTTCCGGGGCGATGAATATAGCCGGGCATAATCCCCATCTTGCACTCGCCGGGGGTGATGACGCCAGGACAGTTTGGTCCAATCAAGCGCGTCGATTTTCCCGCCAAGAACCGTTTCGCTTTTACCATGTCGAGCGTCGGGATGCCTTCCGTAATACAGACAACCAGCCGGACTTCCGCATCGGCGGCTTCCATAATCGAATCCGCAGCGTTAAACCTCGCCGGCACAAAAATGACGGACGCCTCCGCTCCCGTCTGCGCGACCGCCTCCGCAACGGTGTCGTAAACCGGGATACCATCAACGTCGGAACCGCCTCTGCCGGGGGTCACGCCCGAAACGACCTTTGTGCCATAAGCCACGCACTGCTGTGTGTGAAATCGCCCTGAACGACCGGTAATGCCTTGAACAACCACTGTCGTATCTTTGTTCACCAGAATACTCATTAAACTTAGCTCCTTCGATAATGCCTAAAATACCCAATTCGATTTTACCTGAGAGCTGCCCTTGCGTCAATCCTTTTTCTGGGTCACAACGGGCGAATATAATGAACCTGCCGGGCGACCTCGTCAAATCCCATCTTGGGGTAAAATGTTGATCCAAGCTGATTTTGTTCCAGTGTCTCGATCCGCGCGTAAAGCATCCCCGCTTCCTCAAGATACGCCAACGCTGTCTCGATGAGTTGTTTGCCGAAACCACGACGTTGAAATTTCGGATGCACGGCGAGGTTCGGGATGCCGCCGATTTTTGTCCAATGGTTGATGCGAGTTGTGATATAACCGACAAGCTCGCCGTCAATCTCTACGACGAATATGCCCTCCGGATTTGCTTTCGCATCGTCGTCGATATGCGACATTTTGCGCTGCTTCCAATCAACGCCACTGATAACACCGAACCTATCTTCGATATTCTTATCGATTGAAACACCCTCGAAACAGATGACGGTGATCTGCCGCAACGTTTCAAGGTCCAACGGCTGATATTTTCTGATCATATTTTCCCCCGGTCTCAAATTTGCCATTCCATGCTAAGGTGAAACTTGACCTGCTCTCGACCTCCATCGTATAATAGAGATGGTTTTGCTCCGAAATGATACCCTAAAAATCACCACTTGTCAGTGAATAAATTGATCGAGGAAATCCGCGCATCGCATGATTCTTGGCCATATCTCGATTTCAGATTGGTGCTATGTCAACGATTATGATTGTCGCCGGCGAACCCTCCGGCGACCTCCACGCTGCTCGCGTTGCAGAAAAGCTCAAAGAACTCTCACCCGATCTGGATCTCTTCGGCATGGGTGGAGATTCGATGGCAAAGGTGGGAGTCGAGTTGGTCTATCACATCCGCGACTCCGCTGTGATGGGAATTGGCGAGGTCATCACCGCTATCCCCGCTTTTCTCAAGAAGCGAAAACACCTCACGCATCTGATTGATGTCAAACGCCCCGACGCCGTCGTCCTGGTCGATTTTGCGGATTTCAACATGCGGTTGGCACGTTTTGCGCACCGGCGAGGAATTCCCGTCATCTACTATATTCCACCCAAAGCGTGGGCGTGGCGTAGCGGACGCGCAAAAAAGATAGCCAAAACGACGACCGTAGTTGCGTCAATTTTCCCGTTCGAAGCGGCATTTTACCGGAACGCCGGAGCAAATGTCAAGTTTGTCGGGCACCCGCTGTTGGACTTTGCACGAACCGATCTGAGTTGCGAGGAAGCCCGTCGCACCCTGGATTTACGCGAAGATGGGCCGGTGTTGGGGCTGATGCCCGGCAGCCGTCGCCGCGAGGTCGATCGGTTACTTCCGGTGATGTTAGCGGTCACGCACCAGATACGCGCAGTCCTGCCAGACTGCCAATTTGTACTTCCGCTTGCGCCGAGTATCGATCCGGCTTCTCTTCCATCGATGCCGCTGGTCAAGGTTGTGACAGGGGCAGTGTATGAAGCGATGCGCGCATCCGATCTCATGCTGATCGCATCGGGGACGGCAACCCTCGAAGCCGCTTGCCTGGACACACCGATGATCGTCGTCTATAAGATGTCCCGGTTATCGTGGCGGATCATCAAAGCGCTTGTCAAGCTCGATCTCAGTGGCTTGCCCAACGTCATCGCAGGGCGCGAAATCGTACCGGAACTCCTGCAAAACGCTGTGACGGCGGAACGGCTCACACCCGTTGCCCTTGAGTTGCTGCAAAATCCAAAGAAGCGCGAGGCGCAGCGAGAGGAACTTCGCAAAGTATATCAACAGCTCGGATCGCCCGGTGCCGTTGAGCGAACCGCTCGGCTGGTGCTCAGTCATCTCAATCGTGAAACATGACGCGCTTTATTGTCTGCGGAATTTCCCGCTCTATCTTTCTAAACCTCAAGGTCTGAGGGAATTCCGCCGAAAATAATATAAAACACGACGCCGGTTCAACACGATTTATCAGGGGGATTTTTCAATGAAAGTCAACACAACGGATGCGTATTTCTCAAGGTGGTACGCGAAGCGATTACAGCCTCCCAAGCCTGAGGAGGATGGGCGTAAATTTGAGCACATCTTTGGAGACCTGATTGCGATGGGTTATAGCATGAAAGGGGCGATTAGGAAGGCACGACGGCTCGCAGCGAAAGGCTAATCTGGAAATAGGCGAATTGACGAATCCAGTTCTCACGCATCACGTTTCACATCCATGAAGAAATACCTGTATCATGTCATCACAGGGCAGCACAAAGGCAAGCTTCCCGCTTTCATTCGAGGCGTGCTGACGCCGCTGAGCTGGATCTACGGCGTGCTGGTGGGATTGCGCGGTTGGCTTTACGATCGACGCCTTCTACGCCCCAAGCGGCTTCCTTGTGCCGTGCTCAGTGTTGGGAATATCGTCGCCGGCGGTACGGGCAAAACCCCGACGGCGATCTGGATCGCCAAATACCTACAAAGCGAAGGGTTTCGCGTGGCAGTCCTGCTACGGGGGTATCGGCGTAAGGGAGAGGCTTCAATCGCGGTGGTGTCCGATGGGAAACAGAGCGTCGCGTCTGTAACGAAAAGTGGTGATGAAGCCACGATGATCGTGAGTGCATTACCGGGAGTTGTCGTCGTCGTTGGAAAAGATCGCTATGCCGCCGGGCGCAAGGCAATTCAGCTTTGGGAGTCAATGGGAATTCCGCCCAATGGTATATTAATTTTGGACGACGGGTTTCAGCACCGACGATTGGCGCGAGATCTGGACATTGTCACGATCGACAGCACCCAGCCGTTTGGAACCGGTAAGTTGCTGCCCGCTGGGACGCTACGCGAGCCCAGATCTGCGTTGAAACGAGCGGATGTCCTGCTGTTGACTCGAACAGAATTCTCTCCATCGCCCCTCCACATCAAAGCTCACCTGGAAGCATTCGTGTCCAGAACACAGATCTTTGAAAGCCGTCATCAACCAACGAGGCTGTATCGACTGGACACCGGTGAGGAATTCCCGCTCGATCTGTTAAAAGGTAAACGCCTGCTTGCGGTGTGCGGCATCGGCAATCCGGAGGGCTTCGCCCAAACCCTCAGCCGATATGCGCCACAGTGTGTTAAGCTACTCGCATTTCCCGATCATCATCAATACTCGCCCAAAGATCTCATTCACCTCCAGTCGCAGGCGAGTGAGATTAATGCTGACCTGATCGTAACAACCCAAAAAGATGCGCAGAAATTAGCGGAAACGGCGGTTTCATGCTCCAAGTCCAGATCCGCAGAATTGCGTTTCTTTGTGTTGGCTATTGAACTTTCAATCACAGCGGATCAAGACGCTTTTCAGCAAAAACTTCGGCAAGTTGTGTGTGGTGTCCAGACTGCATGCCACTCTGACACAACCGTTTCTGATTCGCATCTCAACCCGTCCAGGGGCTTAAAATGACGCTTTACCAACAGGTTCGCGAATTTCTTCGTCGCACAGGCAGGCGCCCAAATAAAAAGCTTGGCCAGCATTTCTTAATCGATGCACCTGGCTTGCAAGAAATCGTTGGAACGGCGGAATTGACAGATGCTGACTTCGTATTAGAGATTGGGGCGGGGCTGGGTTTTCTGACATCCGCGTTGGCAGCTCAGGCGAAAAAGGTCGTTGCGATCGAACTGGACGAGGTTTTATACGCCGAATTGCAGTTCAAATTCTCAAAAAACCCTCATGTGACACTCCTCCATGCAGATATTCTCAAACTCGATCTTTCTTTGCTATTGGACGACTTCCCCCCCAAAAATACCAAAATCGTCGCCAACCTGCCCTACTACATCACCACGCCAATTCTCTGGAAACTATTGGAACATAACAAGCAAATTGACACCTGTGTCCTGACGGTACAAGCAGATGTGGCGCAACGGATAGTCGCCCCGCCGGGGAACAAGCGTTACGGTGCACTTTCAATCGGCGTGTCCTACTACGCCCAGGCCGAGATTGTTCAGGACCTGCCTCCAGATCTATTCTATCCCGCGCCACAGGTTGATTCTTCCGTCCTGAAGCTCAAGATGCGTGATGCGCCGCCAGTTGTGGTTACAGATGAAGCGCTATTCTTCCGCATTGTCCGGGCCGCCTTTCAATCACGCCGGAAAATGTTACGAAACGCACTCTTAATAAATGGCGTTCCTATTGCTGTTGATGCGCTCGACGCCATTTTTGACCAACTTGCTATCGATCCACGGCGACGGGGCGAGACGCTGGATATCACTGAATTTGCGGCGCTCGCCAATGGCATAAGTCGGCGAATGAGCGAATCCGTGGATCAGTAACTCCCCGATTTGTCCATTCGTGCTTCCCAGTTCACATCTCAGATTTTACGTAACCCTAACATTTTACTAACATCATTCCTAGCCAACCCCGTCCACTTTTTCGACTGCACGAACACTCGCAATAACTGGTATCAGCAGACTTTTCTGGATGCCAAAACCCTTTAGTACCATTCACCTTGGAGGCATAAACATGGACGATTACGAACGCGGATTTGAGCAATTTAAGCAGATGGTCGGCAATGACCGCATTGATGCCCTAATCAATCGATTCAAGTCGATATGCCCAGATTTTGAAAAGGAAGTCATTTCGATAGTCGGTGGCCGCATTTGGACAAGACAGGGCATTGATCTTAAAACTCGTTCCTTTAAAAGGTCATGTATCGTGATACTTTTGTGTCTGTTGGGCACGATGATTATTGGCTGCGGGATGGATGAAGAGGAAAGAATAGATTCTCTCATCACTAAACTTGGAAAAGATGACGAATCAGAGCGTCAGAAGGCTTCGATAGAGTTGGAGGAAATTGGTGAGCCTGCCATCCCGGCTTTGATTGGGGCATTGGGTGATGAAGTGACATCAAGGCGCATCTATGCAACTTCTACCCTTGGGCAGATTGGTGGACCTGCTGTTCCTGCATTGATTAACGCACTGGAAGATCACAACGTCCACGTTCGGCAGCACGCTGCCTTTGCATTATATCAAATCGGAGACACCGCCCGACCAGCGATTCCCGCATTGATAGCACGGCTGAAAGATGAGGATTATCTTGTTCGTGATAATGCTGCTTGGGCTTTGGGAGCAATCTACATCCCCAATCGAGGCATCATGCCAGCGCTGATAGGCATTTTAGGAGATCCGTATGAAAGCGTCCGTCACCGAGCAAGTTGGGCACTTACGCAGATCGGAGAGCCCGCAATCCCAGCATTGGTAGAGGTTTTGAACGATGGGAATAGCATGGCTCGGGAGAGAGCAGCTTGGGGATTAGGTGCAATGAGTATGCCTCAGATACATGCTATCCCTACACTGTCACGCACAGACGCGATTTCTGCATTGCAAGACGCGGGGGCTATCCCAGCCTTAGCCAACTTATTAACAGATGAGGAGGCACTGGTGCGTCGCTCGGCTGCCGAGGCATTGGCTTGGATTGGTTCCCCTGCTGCTGAGGCTGTACCTGCTTTAGCCAGCGTGCTGAGAGACAAAGATGTGTATGTACGTCGCATGGCTGTCGAGGCACTCGGAAACATCGGTGAGCCTGCGGCGTCAGTGGTACCTCAATTAATCCTTCGGCTAAGAGACCCGGACAAAGCCGTTCAACACAGTGCAATGGCAGCGTTAGGTCGAATTGGACCAGCAGCGGCAGAGGCGATTCCCGCTTTGGTTCAAGCTCTGAATGATGTGCAGATGCGTGACTCTGCTGCAAGTGCGCTAACTCAGATTGGTGAACCGGCAGTTCC
>JAPUIP010000738.1 GCA_027296925.1 Candidatus Poribacteria bacterium
AACAGTCCAAACGACTGGGTTAAGGAATGGCTACCAAATGACTCCTACATTTTGGATGGGATCCTTTTGATTTCCCATTAACTTGACAATGTTAAGTTAATGGCGAGAATCAAGTCGCACATGTCTCTCAAGTAAGTTAGAAGTGAAAAGTGAAGAAGCTTGTGCTGCCTGTGCCGCCTGTGCTGCCTGTGCCGAGCTTCGAGGTAAGCTTCGAAGTAAGCTTCGAGGTAAGCGACCGAAGGAAAGCTTGTCCTGAGCTTCGAAGGATGCCTGTGGTGCTTCGAAGTATGAAATGTGATAAAACCCCCTCGCTGTATACATCCTTCTGAGTCGAAAAGCCCCACGGGATACCTCGAAGCTCGGCACAAGTTTCCTTACAGTCACTTGCCCTAGGGTGCGTAGTCCTGAGCCCCGAAGGGATAGGGTGCAAAATATTAATTAGAACTTACTTAAGCGCCGGTTTTTTTTGATGTTCAACATTCGCGAACCTCTCGTTATTTTATCATTCGAGCATAGTCGCCAAATTTTGCGCTTGCCGTCACCCCATTTGCTCATCTGCTTGATGGCTTGATTGCAAATTCCTAAGTCAAACTACGACCGCTTGACATCGGCTCGCGTCTTCTGCCAGCGCGTGTACCAATCCAGCAACTCAGGCGTCGGTGCGAAGTCGTGGATGGTAACACGCTTGCGATCGGGCAGGTAATTGCCGATATGCCATCCGTTTGGGTGATACAGGGCAAAATCGCCCGCATCCATAGACAACTGAACCGCTTGCGGCATGCCCTGGGCGTACTCCAAGCACTTCCGCTCACGGACTTCATACGAGGCATTTTCAGGGGGCAGCGAGGCCTCAGCAGCGGCGAGCTCGTCCGGTAAATCATCCCGCAAGTAGCTGCCCGGTACGTACCAGGTACAGTTGTCCTCATACAGCGGACAGTTGATCTGATTGAACCACAGCGGGTCGTAGGCCTTCCGGCGAAATTCCTCTACGTCCGGCACATTCGATGTTTCGCGGATGTCGCGGTGCCAGACCGTACACCACGGCTGTTCGGCCGGTTCAAGCAGAAGCCCCGTCCTATTGAAGTGACCCATCTTGTGCCGCGGCGTGAGCACCTTGCTGATCGCGTCCACCAATTCCGGAAGTTCTGCATAATCCTGAAAAGGCTTGAGCTCGATTTCGTAGTTCGTGATGGGCTGAAGCCGTTGCGCCTGTGGGCCGCGTTCTGCGCGGGCATATTCGTGCACTTTCATGGTCGCCTGCCGCAGATCGCGAATCAACGATGGCGGCAAAATCTGCCGAAACACCACATAACCTTGCGTGCGATAATCGTGAATCATCGAATCACAGAATTTGAACCCCATAGTCGTTCTCCGCTTGTAAACCGCTCAGTCGATGACCTCTTGGGCAATTACCAGCATGGTATCGCCTTTCTTGACAGGCGCCTGGAACGTCTGCAACAGGAGATACCCGCTGCGGGGCGCATAGATTTCTAGGCCACGGCTGCCAACGCGCTCAAAATCGTAAACTCGGCCGACCAGTTGCCCACACTCTACCGGATTTCCAACCTTCAAAATCGGTTCGAAGACGCCGCTAATTGGGGCGGGGATGTATTCGTCAAGGTGGATGGCCGCCACTAACTTTGGCGGCGTCTCTCGATTGTGATCGATCTTCTGAATCTCCCCGGGCAGAATCTGATAGTGATGCAGCACATTCTTGATGCCCTGGTAAGCGTGTTGTAGCCCCTGGTGCAAGACGCCACATGAATGACCGAGCTCGCTCCCAATCGTGATTTTGCCCATCGCTTCCGCTTCATCGGTCAGCAGCCCGCTCGCCATCTCGCTGGAGTAGACCATGATAAACGGCGTGTCGAACAGGCTGGCGACGTATTTCATCTCCGCGTACTGTTGGGGGTCATCGATCTGGTGAAACGATGAACACAGGGCAAACTCCGGCCCCGAACCCGCCGAGTGAATGTCAAGCACAACATCTACCAGCGGAAAAATCTTGGAGGTTACGAAGTTGGAAATGCGGTATGTCAAAGTTCCTTTCAGGTCACCGGGGAAGGCGCGGTTCATATTCACGCCGTCCTGCGGCGATTCACGAGTGCCGGCATCGCACGCCGGCACGTTGAGACGGGGAATGAGGATGACCCGCCCGCTTATCTCCGACGGGTCAAGTTCGTGCATCAAGCGCCAAACCGCGACCTGCCCTTCATACTCATTGCCATGCGTACCACCGAAACAGACGAGGCTTTTGCCCGCCCCCGCTGTCCCGTTGATGACCGTCATGGGGACCAACGTATTGCCCCACGTTCCATCATAGTGAAATGCCACCTCATACATCGACTTGCCGGGTTTTTCAAAATCGATGAGATCGGGGTCGTGTATCGTTCTGACGTCGTTCATTGTGAAGCACTCCATTTCAACCCTCCTTGATCATGCGAGGTCTATGCGATAACGACATTTTGCGCGTTCGCCGCTCATGTATAAGGGGTGGTCTGTCGGCAACGCAACGATTTCAATAAACGTGGCGCCGACAATTTCACACGTCCTTCTCGAAGCGATATTGTTGGGATTGCACGTAATCCACAACGGATTGATGCCGTGGCGTCGAGCGAGAGGCAGAATCAGCTGACAGCTTCTGGCTGCGTATCGGTGACCTCTATACACCGGCGCGACAGAGTAACCAATGTGTCCGACGTATTTTTCGAGGTTTTCATTATCGCCAACTCTCAGAGAAATATTCCCCATGTTCCGGTTTTTACCGACGGGTCTCATTTCAAATCGATAGGCAGGGACATATCCTCTGGCGGGCTGTGCTGGCCGCTTTTGAACCAAAATCAGCGCCAGGTCACCATCGACCAATCGGCCCGGATCCAAGAATTCAAAATCATGTTCATCGTTCATTGCAACTTCCCGTAGAGTGATTCCGCACCAACACAAACTGATGGCTCTAACCATAGCATTTTATGAAAGTTTCGTCAACTCCTAACATGTCAAAGCGAGTCAACTCCGGCTGCCGGATTCCTAGACTTTGGAAAGGTTTGAATGGTGCTGACATCGGAAAATAGGTCGTGAAATACGGACGCCTTTATGCGATAATATTTGGGTTATTTGACTTCATGCGGCACAGATTTCGAACCTGTCGTGTTGATGCCGGCAGAACCACAGAGGAGTTTATGTCTATGAAAATCAAACATGCTGAGATAATAACCCTGAATGTTCCTTTCTATTGTGACCACGTAACCCGCGCCATGCAGCGAGCGCAGACTCACGATGAGCGCGTCTACATTTACCGGATAGAGACCGACAGCGGCATTGTGGGCTACGGGGAAACGGTGGGAGGCGGTGACTACCGGGTCGCGCTCGACAACGTTGAGCGGCTGGTCGGTCAGAATCCCTTTGCCATCATGCATGACGACGCCATCGGTGCGGGACCTCAGCTAGCCGTTTTCGATGCCGTGGGGAAAGCCGCTGGCGTTCCGGTGCACGCCCTGTTGGGTGCCAAACTGCGCGATCGCTGCCCGATCTCGTGGTGGGGTATCGACATGCCGTCGGAAGACTGGGCGGCTGAAGCCGCGGAATCCCTCAAGCGGGGCTATACCTCTTTCAAGATGAAAGCCCGGCCCTGGCGTGACATCATAGACCAGATCGAAACGGTCGGCAAAGTTGTGCCTCAAGATTATAAATTCGATGTGGACTTCAACGGTTTTCTGCTTACGCCGGCGAAAGCAGAAATTATCCTTCGGGAGCTCGACGGGCATCCCAATGTGGGGATGTATGAAAGTCCGTTCTATCTCTGGCAGGATATGACCGGCGCCCGTATGCTTCGAGAACGTGTTGTCAAGCCGGTCGTCGAACACTTCCGTGACGAATACTTGCAGGCGCATTGCAGCGACGGCTTCGTCATCGGCGGAGGTGCCACCGAAACCCGCCGGCAGGCGAATCTCGCTGCCGCCTTCAACAAACC
>JAPUIP010000739.1 GCA_027296925.1 Candidatus Poribacteria bacterium
ATGACGACGGGGACGGTTGGAAAGTGGTTAGTTAAAGAAGGGGATACCGTGACGGAGGGCGACCCGGTACTAGAGATTGAAACCGATAAGGTCGTGCATGAATTGGAATCCCCGGCAGGCGGAAGCATCGCACAGATCCTCGTTGAGGAAGGCAGCAAAGTGCCGATCAACGCGGTTCTCGCGATTCTCGCCGCGCCAGGGGAGCAGGTCGAAAAGCGGGAGGTTGCCTCCTCAGCCGGAGAGCAAGCCGTGGCGCCGAGCGAAGCACCGGTTACACCATCGCCGCCGGCCGCCGCAGGGGCCATTAAAGCCTCGCCCGCAGCACGACGTTTGGCGAAGGCGCACAACGTAGACCTGGCGCAGGTGAAGGCTTCAGGTCCGGGTGGACGAGTTGTTGAAGCCGATGTGCAAACCCACCTCGATAGCATGCCGACCGCACCTCAAATACCGGACCGGATTAAGGCCTCCCCGCTGGCACGACGTTTGGCGAAGGAGCACGGTTTAGATGTCGCCACGATTGCCGGATCAGGCCCGGATGGCAGAGTTGTCCGCGATGACGTCCTCAAAGCGGCTGAAGCTGCGAAAGTGGCCCTTGCTGCACCTGCGCCCGCGATTCGACTTGAAGTCGCTGCGGCTGAGGTTATTCCGATGACAGGCATTCGTCAGGTGATTGCGGAGCGGATGAGCCACAGTTCCCAGACAACAGCCAGCGTCACGCTAAACACGGAAGTTGATGTAACCGAGTTGATTGAACTCAGAACCTGGCTGAACCAGAAGTTGAGTGCGAAGGATGTGACCCTGACCTACACAGATCTGTTGGTCAAGGTGGTTGCCCATGCGCTACGCGAGCACCCGCGTCTGAACGCCACACTCTCTGAGGATGGCATTCATCTGCTCGATGAAATTAGCATCGGGGTGGCCGTTGCGCTGGAAGATGGACTGGTTGTTCCCGTGGTCCGAAACGTTGATCAGAAGGGATTATCCACAATTTCCCAGGAGATTAGAGCATTAGCCGAAAAAGCGCGAAGCAATCAACTCAGCCCTGACGACCTCCGCGGCGGGACTTTCACATTGACCAACCTCGGCATATTCGGTGTTGACACCTTCAACCCGATCATTAACCCCCCGGAATGCGCGATTCTCGGTGTGGGACGCATCGTCAAAAAGCCAGTTGTCCACGACGAAGAGGTCGCGATTCGCAGTATGATGAGTCTCAGTCTGTCATTTGATCACCGGATTGTTGATGGGGCACCGGCGGCTCAATTCTTGCGGTCAGTTACAGCATGTATCGAGGAGCCGTATCTGTTGTTAGTTTGAATGATTCTGATATTTTTATTGCATCACTTCTGGCGGCAAACCTGTAGGTCGAGATTCCAGTCTCGGCGGAGCTTGGATGACACGTGTTGTCGAGTTTGGGAAATCGACCTATGGCGTTCTCAGTTCGCGGTGGCTAAATGACTCTAGACAGTTCCAGAAAAGTATTGTAGAAAGGGAAATTTTCTGATAAACTATTTAAGACATCTTCTGTCAGCGCCACCGGCCTTCCTTATAGTTGGGTTCAATCAACGATACCGGTTCGATTAGAATGGGGTTCGCTGATGCAGGGCATAGGTGAAACGCCCCCCGACATTATTCCAAAATCATACCCCTGTCTAATGAAGTAATCAAACGTGATAGGAATCAAACGATGAAGAATCTATCCAGCCAATCCGATGAGGACTTCAAAACTCAGATCAGCCGGTTGACCGAAATTGGTATAGCGCTCTCCGCGGAGTTACATTTAGACGTCCTCCTCGAAAAGATCGTCCACTACGCCCGGGAGCTAACCTCTGCTGATGGTGGCACGCTTTATCTGCTCTCGGATAACCAATTGCAAGGCAAAATCGCGCAGAACGATACGCTAGGAATTTACCAGGGTGGGGCAACCGGCGAACCGATCACCGTGCCTACGGTGCCTCTTGAGAAATCAAGCGTATCTGCCTATGCGGCTCTGATGGAAAAAACGGTAAAAATAGATGATGTATACGACTCGGATGAATTTGATTTTACCGGTCCCAAAAGATTCGACGCATCCCGCAATTATCGGACACGGTCAATGCTCGTGGTTCCGATGAAGAACCACGAAGGCAGCGTCATCGGTGTTTTACTCCTGAGTAACGCGATGGATGCGGAAACCGGCGAAGTCACCGTATTTCCAGACGCAGTCGTCAATCTGATTGAAGCCCTTGCATCGCAAGCAGCCGTCGCGATTATCAACGCGAGCCTTATCGAGGAAACGAAAGCACTCTTTGAATCGCTCATCACGGTTCTTGCCGTCGCTGTCGATGCAAAATCCAAATATACAGGAAATCATGTGCAACGGGTCGCTCAGTTCAATCTTATGCTGGCCCAAGCCATTAACGAAGCGGGAGAGAAACCATTTGCAGATGTACATTTTTCGCAAGAAGAGTTGGAGGAAATGCGGATCGCGGGTTGGCTTCACGATGTCGGAAAGGTAACGACACCGGTTTGGGTAATGGACAAGGCGACAAAGCTTGAATCTCTGTTTGATCGGACGGAACTGATCCAGACAAGATTCGGCCTCATCCGACGCAATCTTGAGATTCAGACGCTCGAAAAAAAATTAGCACATCTGCAAAACGGAGGGAATGCGGAAGAACTCTTTCAGATCGGCGGGGCACTGAAAGCACAGCTAGAGGAATTGGATGAAGAGCTCCAATTCTTAATTCAATGCAATCAGCCGGGCGAGTTTATGGAGGATGCGAAGCTCGAACGCCTTCATCAGATCGCTCGGAAAACTTACATAGAAGAAGGGGAAGAAAAGCCGTACTTAACGAAAGATGAATTGCACAACCTTTCAATTCGGAAGGGTACTCTCACCGAGGAAGAATTTCAGGTTATGAGAGATCACGTGGTATGGACGATTAAGATGCTGGCGCAGATTCCATTCACAAAGCACTTAGAAAATGTGCCATTGTATGCGGGGCAACACCACGAAAGATTGGACGGTACTGGGTATCCCTACGGATTAAAAATGGAAGACCTCCCACTGCAGTCCCGAATTCTCGCTCTGGCAGACTTCTATGAATCTTTGACAGCGAAGGATCGTCCCTACAAAGTACCGATGCCCACGGAGGTTGCACTTTCAATCTTGCAGAACGAAGCGGACGCTGGAAAGATCGACTCCGATATTCTGGATCTTATGATTCGAGAATGCGTCCACGAGAAATTTGAGAGAGCATACGACGCTCAGAAAAAAGAAACGTCAGAGAATATCGAGTTGTAGAAAATTAGGGATAGCGCAGCCAAGCGGTCATACATTACCGAACGGTATCCGCGTTAACAGCACACGGCACAATAATCGAGTCCACCATACCGTGTAGTAGTTTTTTATCCTCTGGGCAAATGGTTGCTTGAATACCAGCAAGGCGAACCTTGTCGCCGGTTGTAAAATAGTAGGGGCGCAGTATCGGTCTCCCCGGCATTCGGCGGATTGCGCCGGTATGGAAGTCATAATACGTCATGGTAACCCGCTTGGTTCTATGGAATTTTTGGAGGACG
Source organism: Candidatus Poribacteria bacterium (assembly GCA_027296925.1). GTDB lineage: Bacteria > Poribacteria > WGA-4E > WGA-4E > PCPOR2b > JAPUIP01. The sequence goes on from JAPUIP010000739.1 coordinate 3,562, forward strand.
TAAGGCGTTTGATAGAAACTTGTCAGTGCGTTTTCCACAGCAAGTTCCCAGTCTTCGGTGGAGAGATCGTGTCCGATGGAGACCCCGCGACTTCCCCATGCGAGCTCCGAGAACCCTGAGGGTTTGATAACGAGTTCCCGCTGGCGCTGCGTGACCGGAATAATCTGCCGCCAATTTGTGACCGGCAGTCCATCGATTTCGAGGTCTGGAATGACGGCATGCGGTGGTAACTCCCGCGCGTCCAGTAGCCATGTTCGTGGAATAACATTCTGCAAAAACGGGTAGGTTTTCTTGCCAAGTTCTCTTCGCCAGAAAGGTCGGAGGGTCGAATGGTGGAATAGGGCAAACAGCAATTTCTCCTCAAGATACGTCTTCGGCGGAGGGGTCATAACGACCGTTCTCTTTTTGGCACTGTAAAGCATTAATTCTACTTTCGGGATATTCTTGAGGTCGAATAACTCAAAGAAACGATAGAGCACATCGATCTGAACCCTCCCATAATCCGATTCGAGGAACAGCCCGTCTTCCGTAAAGATCACATCGTTCGGCTTAATCGTATACACTTCTAAGCCAACACCCCGCAGGGCGGACTCGAACCACTTCATTTCATCCCAATAATCCCCTGCTTCATCGGAAACAACGATTGCTAGCCTTGGGCATTCACGCTTTGCGAGAGCGCGAACCATCTCTGCAAAACCAAACATCATCCCGTTTCCCCCGCCGATGATGTCATAGTCGAGTTTGACATACTGCGTCGCTAGACTCCCAGTAAACCCCATGCCGCCGGGCACCGAATCGAGTTCGGTGATAACCATGCCATCTGAAGTTGGCAGGATGTCCGGGCGAATCACTTGGGGGAGATGGCTCTTGAAACGGTTCATCCTGCCGTAATCAATAACCGACTCCGGCTTTCCCTGATCCAAATATGCTGCAACCCAATCCGGTTGAATGCCACGCACACTCTGGGAGTAAAGCAGATTGCAGGCTTTGTAAAATTGCAACAGATGTGTTCCAAGCTCCTCCAACTGTTCCAACTCTTCCTGAGAGATCCAAAACGGCTCCGGTGAAATGCGCCATGTTGTATTATTGTCGGGGTGGACCTCCTTCTTTTCACCTGTAAAGAGTCCCCCTTTGGGAATCTGGCTGTTAATGAACAAACACTTTTCTTTGGCGTTCAAACCAATAACTCCTTGTGTATTGCGTACTATTTCAGTGATAATCCCTAATCCAGTTTACAGCTTGACCTGTTTGACGAAAAAGATCTGATCTTGGTTCGCAATATGTTGAATGACATCACGAGGCACCAAGCTGTCAACGTTGATAACCATGACAGCGTGCTCACCGATGCGGGAACGTCCAACAGCCATGTCCGCAATGTTGATATGATTGTGCCCTAGAATCGTGCCAATTAAGCCGATCATCCCCGGCTGGTCCTGATTGGAAATCAGAATCATGTAGCCTTCGGGTTTGACATTGACGTGATGCTGATCAATCCTCACAATCCGTGCATCCTGCTGTCCGAATGTGGTCCCTTCAATTTCCCGTTTGCCCCCATCTGTGATGACGGTAATTGCGATTGAGTTCGCAAAGTTGCCATCGGAACGTGTTTTCGTCTCAGTAATCCGGATGCCGCGTTGCTGGATGAGGAATGGTGCGTTCACATAATTGACGTTGGTCTGGAGCACCGGGGTGAGCAATCCTTTTTGCAGCGCAACCGTGATTGGGGTCACATCCTCATCAAAGAGGTCTCCCCTGTAATCAATCTGAATTTCTGAAATTTGACCATCGACGATTTGTGCCTGGAAACTGCCGATTCGTTCTGCGAGCGTCAGATAGGGGCCAAACACTTCGAGGGTCTGCCAATCGATCTTCGGCTGATTGACCGCGTTTGTCACGGGCAATCCACGTAACGCATTAATGACCTGATGAACAACTTCGACCGCAACATGGATCTGCGCTTCGGCAGTCGATGCACCGAGATGCGGCGTGGCTAACACATTATCCAGGGTCAGTAACGGATTACCAGTTGCCGGTTCCTTCTCAAACACATCAAGCGCTGCACCGGCAATCCGGCCCTCCTTCAGGGCGCAATAGAGCGCCGCCTCGTCGATCAGTCCTCCGCGTGCGCAGTTGATTAGCCGGCATTCCGGTTTCATCAGTGCAAGTTCTGCGTCGCTAATACTGTAATAGGTTTCAGGACTCAGCAAGGTGTGAAGCGAGATATAATCCGCCCGCTTGAATAAATCTTCACGCTTGACAAGATGCACGCCAAGCTTCTCAGCGGCTTCTGCCGAAATGTACGGGTCATAGGCGATGATTTCCATCTCAAACGCTTGCGCCCGGTGAGCGACTTGGGCTCCGATCCGCCCTAAACCGATAATGCCGAGCGTTTTGCCATACAGCTCAACTCCCATGAACTTGCTACGTGTCCACTCGCCATTTCTAACAGAAATCCCCGCTGGGAGAATGTTTCGGGACAGGGCAAGCATCGTTGTCATCGTATGCTCGGCGGCAGCGATGGTATTGCCGGTAGGCGTATTGACAACAAGAATGCCGTGACGTGTGGCCGCATCCAATTCAATATTATCGACCCCAACACCAGCCCGTCCGATGACCTTCAGTTGCTTTGCGGCATCAATGACCTCGGCTGTCACTTTTGTCGCGCTACGGATAATCAGTGCGTCGTACACGCCGATCCTGTCAATTAACTCATCAGAAGCTAGGTTTGTTTCCACATCGACTTTCAGATCCGCTTCTTTGGCTAACAGATCTAACCCCGACTGTGACAGCGAATCGCTGACTAGCACTCTCATCATAATGGATGTCTCCAGAAAGGGATGATGTGTAACTATAACACTCAGAAAAAAGGTTGTCAACCAAAAATTCTCTTGACATCTTGTCGGGAGTCTGCTAAGATATAGCGCACTATTTCAATAAGCCAGTATCTGATTAGGAATCATAATTCGGTCCGTTTTCAGGAGTTCTTGCCCTTCCGGGCGGGGGTGTCAAATCGCTATGATGAATGCTCGCCAATCTCTCCGTCTCGCAAGTCAAATAGACGATTACAGCATGCTATATGATCGCTATCTTTATACCTTTTTGTTGTACTTGCGCGGTGATGGTGGGCAGGTAGACCTCCCAAGGAAGCGGTAGCGCATTCCTACATGACTTTGTTTCTCAACGCCCATCATCGAACACCCATTCGATGATGGGCGTTTTTATTTTAAGTAAGGATAATGACGAGGAGAATATAGACAATGGTAATTATTATGAAACCTGGCGCAACTCGGGAGGAGATCGACCGGGTTATCAGACGCATCGAGAGTGTCGACTTAAAGGCCCAGCCGTCGATTGGTGAACAACGTACCGTTATCGGCGTCATTGGCGATAAAACTCGGCTTGGCGATATGCCGATCGAGTCAATGACAGGCGTGGAGCGCACCATGCCGATTAGTGCCCCCTACAAGCTCGCCAGCCGCCAATTCCGCGATGAGCAAACGATCATCGAAGTCAACGGAACTAAAATTGGTGGAAAGCAGATTATCGTGATGGCGGGCCCCTGTGCGGTTGAAACCACTGAGCAAATCGTCACGATTGCCAAAGCCATTGCACAGTCCGGTGCGACGTTCATTCGTGGCGGCGCGTTCAAACCGCGCACTGGACCGTACAGCTTCCAAGGCTATGGTGAGCCTGCGTTGAAAATGCTGATGGAAGCCAAGCGGGAAACCGGTCTTGGAATCATCACGGAAGTTATGACGCCCTACGAAGTCGAGCTCGTCAGTGCATACACGGACATTTTTCAGCTTGGAACCCGCAACATGCAAAACTTCTACCTGTTGCGTGAGGTGGGCAAATCCGGCAAACCGGTCCTCCTGAAACGCGGCATGTCCTCAACCATCGAGGAGTGGCTGCTGGCGGCAGAATATATCCTTGCTGAAGGCAATCCGAACGTGATCATGTGTGAACGCGGTATCCGCACTTTTGAGACACATACGCGCAACACCTTAGACCTCAATGCCGTGCCTATAATCAAGGAGTTGAGCCACCTCCCGATTTTTGCCGATCCGAGTCATGGGACGGGCATCCGTAGTCTGGTCGCACCAATGTCCAAAGCGTCAATTGCCGCTGGAGCAGATGGATTACTCCTGGAGGTGCATCACGATCCAGACAATTCGATGACAGGCGATGGCGTACAATCAATTCTCCCAGATCAGCTTGACCAATTGATGGGCGAACTTCGGGCAATCGCAGGCGCCATCGGACGAGAGATTTAGGATAATGCGTAAAATGTAAAGCGTGAGTCGTAGGCGGAGGTTCCAATGGCATGGTACGAGACGTTCTTCGATAAGCACTATCTCAAGGAATATGCGACGGTCATTGCTCCGGATGGGGGAAAGCGCGAACACCGCCTGACCTGTCGGATGTATTTCTATCCGGAGTTAACGAAAATGCTCAACGATGCAGGGCTTGTTCCTCTGCGGGTATTCGGCGATTATGACGGCGATGAATACACGTGGGATTCGAGGCGGATGATTACCCTGGCTGAGAAGCGCCGTGCGGCGTGAAGCGCGAAAAATCTCGCACATCACGCAGTACGCAACATGGAAGGAGGTGATGAAGGTGGGGTTGACGACTACCGAAGAACCGGATTTACGTGACGCCGAAGGCGATCTCACATCATTCGCGCAACATACGCAATTCACGACAATTACGGATAAGGAGAATCACACAATGTCTGAGCAGATTTTCATTTTTGACACAACCCTTCGAGATGCGGAGCAAACACCCGGTGCTGCGCTGAATCTTGAGGAGAAACTGGAGATCGCCAAACACCTGGCGAAACTGAATGTCGATATTATCGAAGCCGGTTTTCCGATCTCTTCACCCGGCGATTTCGACGCCGTGAAGCGCATCGCCGACGAGGTCACAGGGCCGGAAATTTGTGCGCTTTCACGAATCATCGAGAAGGACATTACGGCTGCATGGGGAGCGATCAAGGATGCGCCGAAGCCCCGCATTCACACCTTCGTTGGCACATCGGATATTCATATTGTGGGCATCACGCGCTCAGATCGCGAAGCGATACTGAAGCGGGCTGTTGATGCCGTCGCCTACGCGAAAAGTCTGTGTGCCGGCCATCCAGGTGCGAAAGTGGAATTTTCACCGATGGATGCCACACGCACAGAGCCGAGTTACCTCTATGAGGTTGTCGAGGCGACAATCAACGCCGGAGCGACAATCATCAATATTCCGGATACGGTCGGCTATGCGATTCCCGCGGAGTTTGGGCAACTGATCGCGGACATCTTTGCCAATGTACCGAATATTGACCAAGCCGTGATCAGCGTCCATTGCCATAATGATCTGGGGCTTGCTGTCGCCAATAGTATCGCGGCGATCAAGAGCGGCGCCCGGCAGGTTGAATGCACCGTCAACGGTCTAGGTGAGCGGGCTGGCAACACCGCCCTCGAAGAGATCGTGATGGCCATTCGCACACGCCAAGATCACTTCACGGACGTTCACACGGCCATCAATACGGTGGAGATCTGCCCCATTAGTCGGCGTGTCAGTCGAACAATGGGAATACCGATTCAGCCAAACAAAGCCATCGTCGGGGCAAATGCTTTCGCGCATAGTTCTGGCATTCATCAGGATGGCGTCATCAAGCAGAGAGACACCTTCGAGATCATGGCCCCCGAAGAGGTCGGACTGAAAGAGAGCCAGATTATTCTCAGTCCAAGGTCTGGGCGAAATGCGCTCCGGCACCGCCTTCATGCGCTCGGTTATGATGTCACGCCTGAACAACTCAATCAGATCTATGAGCGGTTTATCGAGGTCGCTGATAAGAAAAAGGAAATTCACGATGCCGACCTTGAGGCAATCATGGCAGATGAGGTCCGCTCGATTCCCGAGGTTTTCCAACTGGAGTACATTCAAGTTGTCAGTGGAACAAAGATCTCCCCGACAACAACGGTGGGCGTCCGAACCGAGAATGGCGTCGTTGAGGAAGCATCCACCGGCGATGGTCCCGTCGATGCGGCGTATAAAGCGATTGACCGTGTCGCCAAGATTCCCCTCGTCCTCACGGACTACAGCATCCGTTCCGTAACGGAGGGGAAGGATGCCATCGGCGAGGTTACCATCAAAGTGCAGGACAACGGTCACACGATGATCGGGCATGGCGCAAGCACGGATATCATCGAGGCGAGTGCAAAAGCCTACATCGATGCAATCAACAAGGTTGTCCATCTGCGCTACGAAGCGTGAAACCAGAAAACCGTGAGTTAGAAGAAAAAGCCGTCGGGCCACAATGAGTTGTGCCTCTACGGCTTTCTGATTTTCCAGCTTTTATCATTCGGCTCATGTCAAAAATTAAGTGCATCCAAGGAATTTTGTGTGATGGCGCTGCCCTCTCTGTCTGGGCGACCTCGTCTCTCTCCCCAATTTTGTTCAGGGGCGGACACCTTGAGGGAAGCGGGCGTTTTCACCCTGCGAATCAATTCGCAGACTCAAAGCTAAAGTCGTCTCAAGACGACTCAGATCCGCATGTTGAGTCCACTTCAGTGGACTTGAGCCATCAGCCCGATCTTCAGATCTGGTATGACAAGTCACTTAAACTGTATCCGTTCGGTTATCCGTACGCCTACGTTTCCAATCAACTGCACCAATTCATCTTGATTTTTCGCAAGGAGAAATAAGTGTCTTCGAGAGCCCCAGCCGAGCCTTAACGGCCGTTGCTTCGGGGGAGAACAATCAACATGACGAACACATATCACATCCGCCCTGCCACCGACAGCGATCTGGATCGGGTTGCGAACATTGCCCGGCAAGCGTGGGGGCGGATTCACCAAAGCTATCGGCAGATTATTGGTGATGAGATGCATCGCGATCTTTGCGCCGATTGGGAGGCGGAGAAAGAGGGCCAGGTGCGTCGTCACTGGCAGCAACATCCGGATTGGTTTCGTGTCGTGGAATGCGCGGAGACCCGAGAGGTCGTTGGGTTTATCACGTTCCGCGTCGATGCTGCAAAATCGATGGGAACAATCGGCAACAATGCTGTCGCGCCGGAAGCGCAGGGAAATGGCATCGGCACGATGATGTATAATTATGTGCTTGACCTTTTTCGCAAACATGGACTAAAATACGCGTGCGTGACAACCGGACTTGATGAGGGGCACGCCTCCGCCAGGCGCGCCTATGAAAAAGTGGGGTTTGACATTGCCCGTCCCGACGTGACCTATTACAAGTATCTGAACAAATAGGCGGAAATAGGAGAACAGCGCGACGTGATGGCAAGCAATTGGAGGAGGGCAGATGCGGATAAAATTTCTCCAAATGACGCTCTTGGGCGTGATGAGTCTACTGCATATCGCTGAAGGCGCGAACTTCGGCGAGGTCGTTATCAGCGAGCTGATGTGGATGGGCGACTTTTCTGGGACGAGTCGTGAATGGCTTGAGTTGAACAATCGGACGGCTGTACCAATTGATCTGAGTGGTTGGGAATTGACGCGCTTGAGCGGCGGCGAGGAAAAGTTGATGCTGACAATTCCTGAAGGTATTATTCCGCCACGCGGCTACTTCCTCATTTCAAACAATAGCGCCGAGGACAGTAACCTCGCCGTTGAGCCAGATCTGGTAGATACAGCCGTCTCGCTGGTCAATAGCAAACTGCAGATCAGACTCTACGATGGCCCCTTCGATGCGGGTGGAAACTTGATTGATGTTGCCGATGATGGCGTGGGTGCGCCCGCTGCTGGCGATAAGGATTCCAGAAAATCCATGGTGCGTATTGAACCGCCGGGGGATGGGACGCTTCCTCAGCAGTGGGTTACAGCGGCTGCAAGCGTCGGCTGGGACGAAGGCGCCGCGGAGTGTGGCACGCCGACTTCCAATGCACCACCTCCAGTCGGTGAGCCGGAGATGGACGAAAGTGGTTTGCGTGGCGTCGTCCTGTTGAGTGAACTCATGTGGATGGGGGATTTTGATAGTAGCCGTAACGAGTGGATGAAGCTCTGGAATCGTACCGATGCGCCAATAGATCTAAGCAACTGGACAATCACAAGCTTCCGTGATGGAGAGGAGTCGTTGATGTTAACGATTCCTGAGGGGATGATTCCGCCGCTTGGATTCGTCCTGATTGCGAACAGTTCAGCGGAGGACTCGAATATCGCGGTTGCACCCGATTTGGTCACTACCGATGTTTCGCTTCCCAACAGCCGCTTACAGTTGAAGCTCTATGACAGCGACGGTGTGCTAATCGATGTTGCGGATGACGGGAGTGGTGTACCTGCGGCGGGCGACAATGAAACCAAAAGATCAATGGTTCGCCACCTCGATGTGCTGGAAGGCCAGCTTCGGTCAGCATGGTACACGTCGGATCAGCGGGAAGGCTGGGATGTCGGCACGGAAGAATTTGGTTCGCCGGGAAGCGAAATCGCGCTTCCGGTCCAACTCTCCGGTTTTTTGGCAATACGGCAAAACAACGCAATTCTCCTGCGTTGGCAAACGGCATCTGAAGTTGATATCCTGGGCTGGGATGTCTATCGAAGTCCGGCGCGGGATGGCGAATATGAAAAGATCAATGGCGAAATCATCCAAGCGACAGCAGGCGTTGGCGCAGCGCAACAATACGAATATATCGACCCGACTCAGGACCTGGATCAAAGCTATTATTACTATATTGAGAGCATTGGTTTGAATGGTGAGCGGGAGCGATCTGCGGTTGTCGGCATCACGATGCATCCGACACCGGTGTCACCAAAGGGGAACCGGATCGCTTTGTGGGGACAGATGAAATTGCGCAAGTAGCCATCATATCAGGTTTTTGTAAAACGCTGGGAGGAATCGAAAATGCCGGAACGTATTTTAGTTGCTGACGATCAAACGGTAATGCAAGATTTATTGACAGATCTGCTTGAACAGCGCGGCGCAGAAGCGGTGGCTGTCGGCACCGCAGAGGAAGGGCTGGAGATGATCTCCAAAAGCCCTGATGCATTCGATCTGGTCATCCTCGATCTCGATTTCGGTGACGGAAAGATGAACGGTATCGCCGGTCTGGAAGCGATAAAAAAAATCAATCCCACCATACCGGTCATCATCTTAACGGGCAAAGGCACCATCTCGACAGCCGTCGAAGCGATTAAGTTGGGAGCGCAGGAGTATGTCGAAAAGAATTTCTACATCGAAGAAAATATGGATCTTGCTCTCACGCGGCTCGATCACCTCATCCGCGCAACAATCGATAATAAACGCCTGCGTCGGGAACGGGAGTTTTACCGCGAAGAGCTAAAAGGACAGTATAACATTGTCGGGAAAAGTCGAGCGATTCAACAGGTGCTTGAGCAGATTAAGGTAGTCGCCCCCATCCCCCGTCCTGTCTTGATTCGCGGTGAACGTGGCACCGGGAAGGAACTTGTCGCCGCTGCCATCCATCAGAACAGTGACCGCAAAAAGGGCGCGTTCATCACGATTAACTGCGCGGCGTTGGCAGAAGGGCTGTTGGAATGTGAACTCTTTGGACAGGAAGACAACGCCTTTACGAACGCTTCGTTTCGAGAAGGACGCTTCGTGCTGGCGGACAAAGGAACGCTTTTTCTGGACGAGATTGGGAATATGTCTGTTGAATTCCAGCAGAAGATCCTGCGTGTGCTGGAATATCAGCAGTTTGAGAGAGTTGGCGGCACGAAGACGATTAAAGTGGATGTCCGTCTCCTCGCGGCAACCAACAGCGATATCGAGGCGAATATCGACGCCGGAAAATTTCGGGCGGACCTCTACGACCGCCTCGCGTTCGAGACGATTTGGCTTCCGCCGCTACGTGAATGGAAGGCGGATATTGAACTCTTATGCTACCACTTCATGGAACGCCTCGCGGCAGAAGTGGCGGGCATCAAACCCAAAAAGCTCACGCCGGAAACCCTGGATTACCTGAACGCCTACCATTGGCCCGGTAACGTTCGCGAACTCAAGTATGTCATCGAGCGCGTCACATATAAGTTTGACGGGGGAACGATCTTCCCTCACCACTTACCGCAGGAGATTCTTACGGCTTACTCGCACTCGGATGATGGCCAATCGCTCTCGGGTCGGCTGGCTCAGGTTGAAAAACAGATTCTCACTGATGCGTATGAGCAATTTCAAGGCAACTTGGAAGACACCGCTCGGGAGCTGAATGTGCCATTGGACTCGCTGAAACAACTGATGCAGAAGCACCATATCGGCGAAGAGATGGCGAGATAACAATCCCGAATCTGTTGTCATACAATTTCTGGCCGATAACTGTCATTTTGAACGTAGCGAAGAATCCCATTCCCCATCCAGCGACAACTTCTCGGGGGGCTAGGGACAGGAAAAAGTAACTATGTGGAAGATGATGCGGAGGTACATCCGGTTCCAGGCATTGGCGGCCACAGGACGAGGATATTCCGCTCAAGGCCTGGGCGGAGGAGCAGGTACGCCTGCGTGCTATACGCAACAGCCAGTTACAGGCGGCAAGCTAAACGCTGATGGTCAAAGGATGATTTGGTAGGCGCCTACCGCTGACCGCTCCACGCTTCCTCCTGCACCATCTGGTCACCTGCTTTTTTCTGGATGGTCTCCCACCACCCTCGGTGTTCGGCGTACCAGCGAACCGTATCCGGCAGTCCAGATTCGAAATCGATTGACGGTTCCCAGCCAAGTTCACGCTGAATCTTCGACGAATCCAAAAGGTACCGGCGGTCATGACCGGGGCGATCAGGGACATAAGTCTTCAAGGTCGCGGGTTTATTCAAGGTAGTCAAAATCGTGTCCGCGATGTCTTCAATGCTCTTTTCGATACCGCTGCCGACATTGTACGTCTCCCCGATGCGCCCCTCTTGAATAATCAGATCGATCGCACGACAATGGTCCAAAACGAATAGCCATTCCCGGCGGTTATGACTGCTGCGATAAAGCGGCAGCGGCTTATCCTCCAGGGCACGGGTCGTAAAAAGGGGCATAAGCTTCTCAGGGTGTTGGTACGGGCCGTAGTTGTTCGAGCAGATCGAGATCGTGACCGGCAGCCGGTACGTTTCAAAGTAGGCGTTGACAGCGTGATCTGCGGCGGCTTTGGAGGCGTTATAAGGCGTGCGTGGGCGATAGGGATGCGCCTCAGTAAACCGTTCCGGCGAGTCGAGCGAGAGATCGCCGTACACCTCGCAGGTGGAGATATGGTGGAATCGGGGGATGCGATGTTTCCGGGCGAGTTCAAGTAGCGTCTGCGTACCGATGACGTTCGTCTCGAAGAAAATCCGCGGATTAAGGACAGCGCGACTGTTGTGGGATTCTGCGGCGAAATTCACAATTACATCCGGACGATGCTGTGCAAGGAGTGCATCGACGCATCGATCATCTCCAATATCCCCATGTACGAATTGATGCCGATTAGGGTGATTTTGCGCGACATCGGTGAGGTTCGTTAAATCTCCGGCGTACGTGAGGAGATCGAGGTTGATGATCGAATCATTCGGATAACGTTGAAGCCAGTAACGGACGAAATTGCAGCCGATGAATCCGGCGCCGCCGGTGACCAAGAGTTTCATGGGCTATTCCTTTTTCCATTATCCCGGTTCTTTACCATCAGACCTCTCTCCTCCTTCGCCTGTTTTTTCCACATCGAAACCGTGCTGTGCAAAATCAGCCATTACTGTTGCCAAAATGGCTTGCGCCTGCTTGACCGCAAAACGCGCATCCGCCTCAATCGCCTCCGGCCAGTCACCGGGATAGCGCGCCTCAACAGCCCACTCCGTCAAGCTCGCCAGATCCAGAAGATCCGCCTGGATTGTCCAGCCGATGGGCACAAAATTGCGTAATGCATCCAGATCGTGGGTTCGCGGAAAATCAATCTGCAAGAAGACTAACACCGCCTTAAGTGCCTTTTCAGCGGACTGTTGTGCAAGCCAGCAGATGTGGCGTGGTGCGATTTCTCGTCGCCCAATCATCGCGACAGCAGCAGTCAAATCCTCTTGGGCGTAACGCAGCCATCGCCGGACCTCGAAAAGTCGCTCATCTTCGCTCATAAAGTACCTTTCCTTCTCGAAGAGCTGGTCGCAATACCGTGCCCACAAGGTTTCCTCGACGTATAATTTCTTCCGGGGTCGTTACAATGATGTCCTTACTTACTGGGAAATTTGCAAGTGCCCGCCTGATCTCAACCGCTGCTTTGCGCTTGTCTGCAACGTCCGACAACACGACAAGAAGATCCACATCGCTGTCCGGAGCAGCATCGCCACGGGCGCATGAACCAAAAAGGATGATCTTTATCGGGTGAAAATTATGCACGATGCGGTTTGCCATTGCTGTGATTAGCTGAGTGCTCGTCATAACAATACCTCTTGGTTCGGTAAATCAACTTTCGATGTGTTTGACTTATACCATTTTCAGTTAGAAGTGAGACGATTCGTTCTTGTCATTCTGAACGGAGCGCAGCGGAGTGAAGAATCTATTG
>JAPUIP010000074.1 GCA_027296925.1 Candidatus Poribacteria bacterium
CAACGGGCGCAGCAAGCACCGCCCCTACAGCCTTTTGAAAAACTCACACCAAGCGTTTAAGTAAGTTTCGGGAATAAACTATCCATTTTTAAAAGTGGAGATGTAGATACGACACGGCTTCTTCCACTTTTCATACTTCGAAAGCTTGTCCCGAACTTTGGGGGCTCAGCACAAGCTTCTTCACTTTTCACTTAAAACTTACTTAATGTGAGATGTAAGTACCTGGACAGATATTTCTGCATATTTTTTTATTGATAAACCAGGGCAGGCTGTGCCACACCCTACGAAAACTTATGTCCAGGTACTTACCAGGAATTAAAATGCTGACTGCCAAAACCGTTCACGCCTCAAAACCGAATTAAGCCACGCGCAACTTCTCCATTAAGCATATGGTCGAATGCGTCGTTCACTTCCTCTAGCTGGTAAGTTCGGGTGATCAGTTCATCCAGTTTGAGCACCCCGGCACGGTAGAGCGCAAGTAAACGCGGCATGTCCACGCGGGGACGTGCAGAACCGTATGCACTGGTCATCACCATTTTCTCACCGCCAAGCGCACCCGCCTCCATAGCGAGAGGTTCGCGAGGAGCGACACCAATCCAGATGGCTTTCCCTCGATTTCGTATGGCCCGCACGGCTTGTTCAAACGTTACGCGAGTGCCAATCGCTTCAAAAGCGTAATCCGCACCCAATCCGTCAGTCAGAGATTGAATGACTTCAATGGGCTCGATTTCGCTGGCGTTGATGGTGTGAGTGGCTCCAAACTGCCGCGCCATCTCCAACTTCGTATCCAGCAGATCCACCGCAATGATCCGCTCTGCGCCGGCGATCACCGCGCCCTGAATCACGTTCAGCCCAATGCCGCCGGCACCGAAAACCACGACGCTACTCCCCGGCCGTACCTGAGCGGTGTTGATCACGGCACAGACGCCGGTCGTGACGCTGCACCCAACCAAAGCGGCTTTGTCCAACGGGATCTCTTTGTCGATCGGGATGGCGGATTCTTGAGGAATCACGCTGTACTCGGCAAAAGAAGCGACCCACGCGAAATGGTGGATGGGTCGCCCGTTCTTCGTGAAACGGGTTGTTCCATCAAATAAACGCCCAGGTGCACTGTTCCTCGCCTTCAGGCAAAGGTTCGGATAGCCTTGTGTGCAGTAGACACAGTGACCGCAAGAGGGCACCCACGACAGTATCACATGATCTCCCGGTTTGACTAACGTGACGCCCGGCCCGACCTCCTCGACAACACCGGCACCTTCATCCCCCAACACCACCGGAAGCGGATATCTGATGTTACCGGTGACCACGTGGTGGCAGCTATGACATACGCCCGTTGCTGCGACTTTAACCACGACTTCCCCTTCTTTCGGTCCTTCCATATCGATGTCTTCGACAACAACCGGTTGGTTCAACTCATACAGAACAGCAGCTTTCATGACTCTCCTTCCTCCAATGCAGTTAGTTTCCGTACCGCAATAATGCCACAAAACCAACTTTTTTACAAGGATTTATTATCCAACTTGTGGTAAAATATCCGGGAAAACTGAATAATTCAGGAGGCTATAATGACGGCAAAGATTTCTGATAATGTATATGCGAAATTGGGTGCACGCCCAATTATTAACGCCGCAGGGCACGCTACCGTTATGGGCGGCTCTACCCCTTCTCCGGTCGTGCAGCAAGCGATGGAGCAGGCCAGCAGGTACTTCGTGGAGATGTCAGATCTCCTGCAAAAGTCTGGAGATCATATCGCTCAAATCCTGGGCGTTGAGGCTGCCTATGCAACCAGTGGTTGTTATGCGGCGCTTGTCCTGAGCACCGCCGCATGTATCACCGGAAACGACCCGGACAAGATGGCCCGGCTTCCCGATACCACCGGCATGAAAAACGAGATCGTCTTCCAGGAGAAGCAGCGATACGGTTTTGACCGCGGCTACACCATCCCCGGAAGCACGCTAGTCACCGTGGGAGACGCGGACGGGTGTACGCCAGCGCAGTTGGAGGGTGCGATCAACGAGAACACCGCAGCCATCGCCTACTTCGTCAGTCCTGGCAGGGACAGTTCCGTTGTTTCCTTGGACGATGCGGTCAAGATTGCTCACGCACACGACGTGCCTGTCATTGCCGACGCCGCATCTCAGATCCACCCACTCGATTACTTTCGGCGCACTGCCCAGGCGGCTGATCTGGTATGCTTCGGCGCGAAATATTTAGGCGCCCCGCATTCCAGTGGGTTTGTATGTGGCAAGAAAGATCTGATAGACGCTGTGGTCGGCCACGGCTTTATCTCTGGTCGCCCATTCGGCCGGGGCATGAAGCTTGACCGCCAGGAGATCATCGCCGTTATGACTGCGGTTGACGCCTGGTTCTCCATGGACCACGAGGCACGTATCGAGGGCTATCACGAGAAGTTTGCTGTCATCGAACGCGGGCTGAAAGGCGTACCGGCCGTGCGGGAGACGAAGGTAGCCGGTAATAGCAGATACTGGGTCGTTGACCTGCACGTCGTCCTTGATACCGGCGCCCTGGGCAAGAACGCATCACAAGTCGTCAGCGAACTTGACGCCGGCAATCCACGTATCCGGGTCAGCAGCGCCGGGGACGATACCGTTGCGATTCGGGTTGACATCCTGCAAGAAGGCGATGAATATATCATTGCTGACCGGTTGCGGAGCTTGCTCCTCAGCTAATGGTTAAAAGTACGTTTTGACCTAACCCCCCGGCCCCCTTCCCGAATCGATTCGGAGGCCGACTTGGTAAGGGCCGGGGGGTAGTTTGCAGTCAGGGTTTATTTCCCAGCGCACGAGACGCAGGCTTTCCTGGTCGCTACTTGTAAAACCATTGGACCGGATAAATGCGAAGCTTCATGCGACCCACGCGCTTCGGGACAAGACGATTCCAATTGTAGCTAATCAGGATTTCCTCCTCGTGAAATCCAACGTTCGGATAGTCAACGTTGCCGTAATCTTCTGGCAACTCCCCTAAAAAATTCCTGGCCCGCACCATTCCAGGCACCGGTTCGGGGGCCAAGTGCCAATCTACGAACGGAAGTCCCTGGGCATCAATCGTCTTGAAGTGCTGCCAACTTTCGCCATCATCGCAGGAGATGGCGGCAGATAGCCTTCCGCGTCGATGTCCACTGCGAATCTCATCGGCGGAGATGTGATTCCACACACAGATTAAGTCGCCGGTGGCCGGAATTCTTCTCAGACGGCACGGCGAATACGAGGCAGCGAGATCTGTCGGAACCGGGTGCGACCATCGACGTCCACCATCATCGCTCAAAACTTTGTAAATTCGTCCCAATGTCGTGCGAGCAAACATCATGATGCGATCGTCCTTCAGCGCCACAATGTTCGGTTCATCCACCGGCCACATGCCCCCGTAACCGCTATCCTTCCAGACCATGATCTCCCCTTCACTGCGAGACCAATTCACTCCGTCGTCATCGGAATAGTGACACCAGGCATAGTCCATTTCAGGAAATTGTGCGTGCCCTTCGACCTGCGTCAGTTCGCCATTAATCGTCCCATAGGCGCTATCCCGCTCATACAGCCCATTATGACCGGCGGCAGTGGCTCGGACGGGCAAAATCAAGCGCCCACTGTCGGTTTGGATCATCGTATCGTAGTACGGGCTTCCTGTTGTATGCACGCAGGAAGGTTCAGTCCAGGTCTCTCCCTCATCAAATGACGTGCACCAGTGTCCGCTACCATAAATGCCGAGCGCCCCGTTGCGAAGCCGGATCGCGCTATCAACACCGCCAATCTCGCCAGCAAAAGATAGTTTTCTGCCTTCCGGCCAACTTCGCCCACCATCAGCAGAATACCAGACCCCATCGCCGGAGAAATACATCAATCTCCCATCGGGGTGAGAGACAAAGCTCCCATAACCCGCCGGCGGTGTACCTTCAAAATATCCCTCCGCTTCAGTCGGAGACACGTCAGCTTCCTGGACTTGCGCACGGTGTTCACTAATATCTGCGACACTCGGGGCTTTTGCCTCGTTCTCAGTTGCGAAGAAGCAAATCCCCAGGTGAAGCGGCAAACTCATCTGAAACATCTCTTTCGCTCCTTTAATCTTCTTGAGTCGATTCATGGCTTGTTGGCAAAGACTCCGTTTCGTCTCAAACGAGTCTATCAATTTTTGCGCCTTGTGTCAATCATTTTTGTTGACGTATCTCTGCGAATGGATATAATATCTAACTGTGAATAACTGCGTATGGGCGAATCGGCAGGGCGATGAATCTCCTGACGTTTTACGTTTCGGCCCATATCTAGCCGAAAGACACCATCTCAAAGAAAGCCGAAGGAAAAAACATGGCGAATCAATATCGCGTTTGCATTGTCGGATGTGGCAGAATGGGCGGAACCATTGATGAAGAGGTCAAAGGGAGACCGCATGGCGCGTTGCCATATTCTCATGCCGCAGGATACACCGCTTATGAAAGAACGACCATTGTCGCCGCAGCGGATGTCGTCGAAGAGAAAGCAGAATATGTCTGCTCAAAATGGAATATCCCCAAACGCTATCATGACTATCGGGAGATGATCGAGAAAGAACAGCCGGATATCATCAGCATTGCGACCCGTCCCGGCAATCACGCCGAAATCACCATCTTTGCGGCGGAACACGGCGTGAAAGGGATTTACTGTGATAAGCCCCTTTGTGCATCGATGGAAGAGGCTGATGCCATGGTCGATGTTTGCGAAAAGTACGAGGTGAAATTCAATCTGGGAACGCAACGCCGGTTCACCCCGGGGTATATCAGGATGCGCGAGATTGTCGAGAGTGGGGAAATTGGCGAACGCCGCTCGGTCATTGCCTATTCCGGAGGTTCAGCGCTCTGGGGATATACACACGCCGCAGATATGCTCCTCTTTTTGGCGAGCGATTCGGAAGTGGAATATGTTCAAGGCAACGTGGCTGTTGACGACGCTGACTTCGAGGACAATCGCACCGAATCTGATCCCGGCATCGTGATGGGGTACGTTCGATTCAAAAACGGCGTCCACGGCGTCAGTATCCCGGGAAGCGCGTACGAGTTTGAAGTCGATTGCAGCGACGGCACCGTGCGCTCGCTGAATAACGGATCGGACTTCCAGTTGCGAAAGCGTGGGGGAGAATTTAATAACCTCGTGGATGTCGCGTATCCACCTTTTGAGCGGAAGAGCGGTACCGTCGGCTGCATTGAGGATATCGTCGCGGCGATCGAGACTGGCCGGGAAACCAAAGGAAACATCCATCTGGCACGTGTCAGCACAGAAATTACGCTTGGCATCGTAGACTCACAACGGCAAAAAGGCGCGCGAGTTGAAATGCCGATGGAAAACCGATCCTTGTATCTGGGGCGATGGTAGCCGGTGGCATTTCCACTTGGCAGGTGCGTCGGATCGGCAGAAAGCACTGCGTCCAGAATCGATGCAACGATTGCAAGGGGGTTCACGATGAAACTCATTTTCGATGGTCATCTAGACTTGGCGGTGTTCGCGCTGGCGTACAAC
>JAPUIP010000740.1 GCA_027296925.1 Candidatus Poribacteria bacterium
CTTCCACCGCGATGCCGCGAACAATGCCGCGCAGTACATTGCCAATCAGTTTTGGCGTTCACCACGCCTGAAGGTCGAATTTGAAGACTTTAGTGGGATGAGGAATGTCGTTGCGAAACTGCCCCCGAAACAGGACTCTGCGAGCGATCGGATCTTCATCCTTTGCGCCCACTATGATACCAAAGCCAATCGTGAGCCGGACTGGAATCCGCTGACATTGGAAGCGCCCGGTGGAGACGATAATGCAACGGGCGTCGCGGCGATGTTGGAAATCGCTCATCTCTTAAGCCGGTTCGATTATGAACACGAGTTGCGATTTATTGCGTTCGACGGCAAGGAAATTGGGTTGATGGGAAGCCGGCATCACGCGCAAAAAGCGACGCGGGCCGGCGAAAACATCGTCGCGGCGATCAATATCGATATGATCGGTTTCAACTGGAAGGTGGATGGAGTTGAAGTCGTGACCGACGCCCCGTCCGCGTGGCTTGAAGAAGCCTTTTCGGTCGCCAATCAATGGTACGGGCTCGATTTAACCGTTCGAGGAACGCGCGATGATCCTTCTGATGACAGCGACCACAGGTCATTTTGGGATAAGGATTACCGGGCGGTTAGCCTCACTGAAAGCACCACACCCTGGCGCGATTCGGACGGTTATGAAGCCAATCCATTTTACCATACCTCGCGCGACACAATCGACCAGATCAACCTGCGATTGGTTCGTAAAGTCACTCAGCTTGCCCTTGTAACGCTGAATAGCCTGGCAATTCGTTCGTCCCAAAAAGATAAAACGGCACCAGAAATTACGATTGATTCACCGACCACCGCCGATCAGAATCCGGTCCAAGTCACCGGGCATTTTGAATCCCTTTTCCCTGTCGAGATTTTCGTGGATCCGGGAGGCGTGCCAGCGCGACTGGATCGATCCAACCAGACCTACAGCGCAAATGTGTTTTTGAACACCGGCGGAAACATCGTCCGGGCGACAATCCTCGATGCACTTGGCGCGCGATCTGTCGAGCAGATTGTCCGACTTACCCCCGAATTTGAATGGCAGAGCGCCCTTGTGTTCCCAAATCCCTCACGCCAAAACGATGTACTCACTGTGTTTCGGGCCGAAGGTAATTTACCGATTGATGAGATGAACGTCTTCGTCTATACCGCAGACGGTGAGCTAGTTAAGCAACTGCCGGGTGTCGCGGATAGAGCCGACGCTCGCATTTGGCGGGTGTGGTGGAATCACAGAGTTGCTTTGGGCGCGCCGGTTGCTGCGGGGGTATACGTGTGCCGGTTTGAAGTGCGTGTCAGTGAAGACACCTTTTCGCTGACGCAGAAGCTAGCAATCATCCGGTAACAAACAGATCTTATGAAGATATGTATTGATTTTCAGTTCATTTATCGTGCGGCTTGTGCTAGAATAGAAAGCACTCAGCTCTGATCCAAAATCAGAAGTGTCCGCCCAATAACGGGTAGCCCGCCATTTTGACGATAATTGCCGAACAGCCGGAGAGTGCACATGCCCAAAGTCATCTTCTTCACTTTTCTTTCTCAAGAGATAACGCCTCTCCTTACCCAATACGCCCCGCCGGGATTTGAAGTCAGTGTGCATCCGAACACGTTGACAGATGAAGAGAAAATACCGCTCGTCCAGGACGCTGATTTTTTGATTCTCTTTCCAGGGCGAATTTCGGAGCGGGTACTGAGATCTGCTCGACGCCTCAAACTAATCCAGTTGGTCAGCGCGGGTTACGAGAGCATGGATCGGCGGCTTTGCCGGGAACTTGGCATTCCTGTTACCAACAACGGCGGTACAAATTCTATCGATGTAGCGGAGCACACCATCACGCTTATCCTGAGCTTTTATCGCCGCTTGGTAGAATTAGACAGCAACGTCCGTGCCGACCGGTGGCACGATATAGACACTGGACTTTCGACTTACACGATCAACGGGAAAACTGTGGGGATTGTGGGGATGGGGAACATCGGCCGAAAAGTCGCTCGCTTGCTCAGTGCTTTCGGCGCTCGCGTCCTCTACTATGATGAATATCCACTTCAACCAGAAATGGAGAAGGAATTCGGCGTGACACGTGTGACGCTAGCGGATCTGCTTCAAGACGCTGACATTGTGACGGTTCACGTCCCGCTCACGAAAGGCACGCATGGTCTCATCGGTAGACATGAGCTTTCTCTCATGAAGTCCACAGCCCTGCTCGTCAACACCTGTCGTGGCCCCGTTGTGAACGAGGCGGCTTTGATAGAAACGCTCAAGGCGCGTCGTATCCAGGGCGGCGCCCTGGATGTGCTGGAGAAGGAACCGCCCGATCCGGATAATCCCATCTTGCAGTTGGACAACGTGCTCCTAACACCCCATGCCGCCGGGGTCACTTATGATACATGGCGCCGCAGAGGGGCATTCGTCTTCCAAAACCTTCAGCGGGTGTGGGACGGACAGCCGCCGCTGGCGGTTGTGAGAGAAGGGTAATTTCAGCCGATTTCTACCAGTGAGCATTTTCGGCGTGCGACGAAGCGGAGCCAACATCCGGATCGCGCCGGTCGGTTTGATCAGAATCTGCCGATAGCGGTGATCCGTTAAACGACGGGTCGATCGTTCCACGCGCCAACCCCAGAAAGGAACAAGCGATGAGCGTACAGGTTAAATTAATGGACATCATCGAAGGCATGGAGTTCCAGAGCGATCAGAGTTACGCCTACCTCAACAGGAAAATAGGGGAAGTCGTCACCCTGACAGATGAGCATGTATCATCGAGCGGCGCACTTCCCCTTTGAAGGAAGGGGAAAAGGTTCAAGTGGCCGGTATGGCGCCGGAAGATGAATGTATGCGTGAGATGTTCGTTGAAGTGCAGTGGAAAGGACGGAGTTTCGCTGTCCCGTTATCTCAGTTAGAACCACTCGATGTGGATGATGAAACCCAGGAGGCGGTTGAGGATTGGCACTATTGGGTCTCCAGAGGCTATCAGTTGTGTTAAGTTTGGAAAAGGATAAGTTTGTCATGAGGAGATTGATATGAGTCAGAACAACCCATATCTCGAACTAGATCGGCAGATCGTTGGTGACATCTACACCTCGCGTGAGGTGATGGATAATCTGACGGTGTTGTGCGACGATTTCGGCGCCCGTTTTGCCGGAACGCCAGAAGAGCGCCAGGCGGCGGAATTCATTGCCGAGACTTTTACGCGCTACGGTCTCAAGGACGTTCGGTTGCAGTCCTACCCCTACGCCGGTTGGTCACGCGGTCAGGCGACGCTGGAAATCGTCGAACCTATTCGGAAGTCGATTCACTGTATTTCGCTGCCGTACTGCCCAGCAAATGAAGTGACGGCAGAGCTCGTATCGGTCGGCTATGGAAGCCCTGCCGAGTATGAAAAGTTGGGCGAGAAAATCGCGGGAAACGTTGTCATGGCCGGAAGCGCATCGCCTCCCGACTTGGGACGATGGGTGCATCGCAAGGAGAAATATGAACGCGCCGTGCTCGGTGGAGCTAGAGTATTTATTTTCGTCAGCGAATCCCCGGGCGTCGGTCCCGAAACCGGCAGCCTCCAAAATGATAAACCCGCACCGATTCCGGGAATCTCCATTTGCAAAGAGGATGGCGAATTCCTGCTTCGGCTGATAGAAAGAAAGGGAAAGGTGAGGCTGAAACTCCGCACGACAGACGTCAACGAACCCCGAACATCGTGGAATGTTGTTGCAGATCTGC
>JAPUIP010000741.1 GCA_027296925.1 Candidatus Poribacteria bacterium
GCGCTGAAGCTGGTGGTTCAGGCGATGCGTCGGGCGGACCAGTTGGAACCCGCGTCGATACGTGACCAAATCGCGGCCACACGTGGCTACACTGGCGCGACGACGCTTATCGGCTACGATTCCAATCGACACGCGACCAAAAGCGCGGTTATCCTTCGCATCCAGGGGGGGCAGGTAAGATTCCATCAGCAGATTGAGCCGTAATCGTTTCAAGAAGCAAAAGGCCCCTATAGGGTTAACCTAGTGCACGTCAGCAGAAATAACTTACCAGTTGTGTTTCAAGCTTTCATCTGGTTTAGACAGGTAATCTAACTGGTATTGGACTTTAAGATAAATCGGTGTCATGAGAACAACTTGACCTTGTAAAATCTGTGGTTTTGTGGCAATATCAACATTTCAATTCACCTTTGGGGAAAGCCAATAATGATTGATGTTGATACGCGAAAATTCAGTATGCCACAAAACCTCCAATCTCCTAACAACTGGGCAGAATCAAAGATGAAATTTAGATCTAACAATTCCAATTTGAGTTACCGAAAGACTTATACTTCACTCAAATCCGTGCGGGTAAAACCCAGGTCACGTTATTTTAGCAAGAGTTCCTTTTGGAATGTCTCGTTTGCCATGATGAGGAATCACTGTATACAACCGTCGTTCTGGATGCCACCAAATTTCATGGCTTCCCTTCGCTTGACGACGGAATTCACATCCAAGTGAGCGCAACTTGCGAGTCAGTTCAGCATAGTTCATGTTGCCGCAATCAGAAGCTGTCCTTCTAATACTAATTCAGGTGATACCTCTGCAATGATTAATGCTTCTGGGAGAGGCATTTGATCTTCCTGACGCAGTTCCAACAGTATTTTTGCAACGTCTTCAAGATTTTCAAATGCTTCTGCGATGGTTTTGCCCTCCGCATGGCATCCCTGAATTGCGGGACAAATTGCCAAATATCCCTCATCCCCAACGGATTGAATTTTGATTGGAAGTTTGTATTTTCTCATCTTTTCTCTCTCCTTCAAGCCGGAATCGAACTATCCCCCAAACTTCGCCGAAACAACCTTCGACACACCTGCCTGCTCCATCGTCACTCCATATATGACATCGGCGGTTTCCATCGTTCGCTTGTTATGGGTGATGATGATAAATTGCGTCTGCTCAGCGTATTTCCGGATCAGGTTGGTGAAGCGGAGCACATTTGCTTCATCGAGGGTGGCATCGACTTCATCCAGAACGCAGAACGGACTTGGCTTGATCTTGAACACGGCGAACAGCAGGGCGATGGCAACGAGCGACCGCTCACCACCGGAAAGTTGCGTGATGCTCTGGGGCCGCTTCCCCGGCGGCCGGGCGATGATTTCAATCCCTGCCTCTAACACATCGGATGCGTCGGTCAGGCGCAATTCCGTTTCTCCACCGCTGAAGAGCTCCGCAAACACCTCCTGGAAGTGTGCGCAAATTTGCTCGAATGTTTGGAGGAACATCTCACGGGAGGTTTGGTTAATTTTTTGAATCGCCTGATAGGTCGATTTGAGTGATTTCTGTAGGTCTTCGCGCTGTCCCACGAGGAAATCTTCGCGTTTTTTGTGCTCCTGGTACTCCTCGATCGCTACGAGATTGACGGAGCCCATCTCCTCGATCTGGGCTTTCAACTGTTCAATCTGATTCATCAACTCAAGGTCGTTGACGGAATGATCCTCGACTTCGACCTGATCGATTGAGACCTGGTACTTGTCGAGGATGCGCGCGGAGATCGCCTTCAGTTGCATCTCCAGTTGAGTTGTCGTCACCTCCAGGTGATGCCGCATGCGGTTATGTTTCTCAGATTCCCTTCTTGCGGCACGGAGTTGTTTCTGAGATACAGAGATCTGTTGAACGAGGTCCTCGTGCTCCGCCTCTAATTGCCTGACATTCTCCTCCGCTTCAAATCGCTGTTGTTCCATTTGGAGGAATTTGCGTTGGGCGTTGTCGATCTGATCCGACAGCTCTTGTCGCGTTTGATCATCCGAATCAATGACCTCCTGATGTTCCGATATGCTCTCGCGCATCCGCGCTTGATTTTTTTGAAGCGTTAAGAGTTCAGCGTTCAGGCTCCGCAATTTTTCGCGATTCGTCGCCAGCGCAATTTCGAGTTCCTGGCAGGATTGCGCGACTTCATCTCGCTTGTGCCGTTCGCTCTGAATCTGCTCGGACAGGCGTTCAATCCGTCGTTGTAAGGTGCGCCGTGCCTTGTTGGCCTCCGCCAACTCCGCTTGAAGCGTGTCCTGATCGGCTTTAACCTTTTCCGACTCCTGACGGATGTCTAACCGTTCGCTCTCTGCCTCCGTCAATTGGTGCTGGAGGCGGGTCATGTGTTGCTGATATCGTTCTAAATCTTTTGACAAACCGGTGTACTCAATCTGGTGTGCCTGCTGTTGTGACATGAGTGCTTGGCGAGTTTGCTGAAGCTGTGCCAATTTTTCGGCGCATTCTTTCCGCTGGGCGTCCTTTGCGTTGATCTTCCGTGTAAGCTGATTGATGTATACTTGCAGATCTTCCAGCTCTCTCGATCGACTGAGCAGGCCACCGGTTTGCTGACTGTTATGCCCACCTGTGACCGCCCCGGAGGTATTAATCAATTCTCCCTCCAGTGTAACGAGGCGCGCGCCGGGACGAAAACGCCGCGTCAGTTGGATGGCGGTCTCGATATCCTCGACCACAAGTGTGTTCCCCAGCAGTTGCTGAATTGCGATGTCGTATTGCGACTCGTAATCTAGCAGTTCCGACGCTAACCCGATGACGCCAACTTGATTAAGGAGATCGTCATCGCGGAATGGGCGTGCTCGGAGAATATCTAACGGCAAAAATGTCACGCGCCCGGTTTTGGTCTGCTTAAGAAATGCGATACCCCGTTGGGCATCTTCAGCGGTTTCCGCGACGACGTTTTGGATCGCACTCCCTAGTGCCACCTCGATTGCCAACTCATAATCCGGATCGGTGCGAATAAGTTCGGCGATGACGCCACAGATACCACCGAATCGATCCGGGTCCAACTCTCTGGCTTTCAGTATGGCTCGGACGCCTGCGTAGTACCCTTCGTGGGCGGCTTGCAATTCCTTTAACGATTTGAGGCGGGAGACGCTCATGCCCAGAGAATCTTGTATTCCACGTATCTCAGATTCCAGCTTGCGGAGCACCCCGTGACGCTGTTCAATCGCCTCTTCACCGCGTCGCTTTTCACCATCGAGCCGAATCAGGTCGGCGGTAAGCTGCTGCTCCCGTCTCTGCGCCTGTGCATAAGCTGATTTCGCTGTATTGAGCTCGGTCTGCAGGGCTTTTGAATGCGCTTCAATGCGATTCAGGTTGTTTGTGGAATATTCCAGCCTGTTGTCGAGCGATACGAGATGGGATTCCAACTGTGAGATCTGGTTGGCGGTTTCAAGTAATTGTGCTTGCGCGGCACCCACAGATTGTTCCGCATCAGCCACTCGAGTCGTGAGATCTGTAAAAACCCGACGGCGCGCTTTCAGGCGGCTTTCTCCGAGCTTCCCCGCAACATCAAGCTGCGTGCATTCCTGCTCCCGTTCCCGCTTTTGCGCTTCCAGTTCTCCATATTGACGCTCCAGCGATTCAATCGCCTGAACGGCGCGTTGGCGTTGCCGCTGAATGTTTAATTGCCGTTCTCTGTAAAGGGCAATCTGTCGCTCCGTCTGCTCGATTTCGCTTGCGAACTGATGCACAGCCGCTTCCCCGTTGCGGATTAAGGCATCTAGCTCAGATCTGCGCACCGTTGCATCCTCAACCTGCTGTTCCGTCGATTGGATCTTCTCGTTCATCGCTGTCACCACGCACATTAACTCATCTAAGCCGAGTTGTGTGGCGGTCAGATCTCTGGCAAAGCGGTCGTACTCTCGACGATTGAGCTCTAATTCAAAGGTTCGCAGTTGGCCGTGTAGCTGCTGATAGCGTTGGGCTTGTTCGGCTTGTCGCTTGAGCGATTGAGTTTCACGCTGCAATTCGTGAATGACATCGTTGATCCTCACGAGGTTCTGCTCGGTTTCTTCCAGTTTCTTGATTGCCGCCTTTTTGCGATGCTTATATTTCGTGATACCCGCGACCTCGTCAAACAGGAAACGACGCTCCTCTGGACGCGTATTGAGAATGAGGTCAATCTTGCTCTGCTCCATAACGGAGTAAGCATCGACACCGACCCCTGTGTCCATAAAAAGTTCTGTAATATCTCGGCGCAGACAAGGGATTTGGTTGATCAAGTAGTTGCTTTCACCGCTGCGTGTCAATCGACGGCAGATTTCAATTTCTGGGGATTCGAGAGTGAGTTTTCCCTCGACATCGGTGAAACGGAGGGAAACCTCCGCTTTTTGCGCCGGCTTGAAATTCGCGCCACCATTGAAAAGCAGGTCCTGCATATTCG
This sequence comes from Candidatus Poribacteria bacterium, assembly GCA_027296925.1. Taxonomy (GTDB): domain Bacteria; phylum Poribacteria; class WGA-4E; order WGA-4E; family PCPOR2b; genus JAPUIP01. Next base: position 4,409 of record JAPUIP010000741.1, read on the forward strand.
CGCAACGTAGCGCATGGGCGCTCTGTTCGCCCAGTACCCAGCGGACCGCGTCGGACACATTGCTCTTGCCACAGCCGTTCGGGCCAACAACCGCGCTGATCCCCGGCTCCAGTATCAGTTCCACATCTTCAGCAAAGCTCTTAAAACCATTAATTTTGATCTGATTCAGATGCAACGGTTTTTCCCCCTTCAATTCGTCATTCACAAGTTACACTTCCATTAACGTGAGTTAATCGAAGTGCGTTTCGGTCTCTCGCGAGAAAGGGCCGTTGCATTGAGATTTGAAGGGCGATTGGCTAGAGTTGTTCATTCCGCTCTCTCTTTCTAAGCGTTAATCGGCGAACGACGCAGGAGCAATGTTCGTCGTTCGCCGATTCCTACTGCGCAATATGCAATGTTTGAGCAGTGCACCTCAAGTTAATATCCCTTCCGCTTATCGATAACACTTAACAGCGGCTTGCCTGCCAACAGCCGTTCGAGGTTATCACAGAACAACCCAACCGTTCGATCCAGCCGAATCGGGGAACCGCCGGCGACATGAGGCGTAACGATAACGTTGGGCATATCCCAGAGGGGGCTATCCTGTGGCAATGGCTCCTCTGGCGTTACATCGAGCCCTGCGCCGCCAATCAACCCCTCGTTCAAAGCGCGGAGGAGACCTGGCCCGTCAACAATCTTACCGCGCGTCACGTTAATGAGCAGCGCATGGCGTTTCATCCGCTGGAATGCCTCGTAGTTAAACATGCCGTGCGTTTCCCGCGTCAAAGGGGCACAAATTGACACGATGTCTGATTCGGCGAGGAGATCGTAAAACCGATCCATTTTCCAAACCTCATGAACGAACGGTGGGGCGTCCACGTCCTCCGGATCGATGGCAATCACACGCATGTCGAACCCTTGCGCGCGTTTGGCGACATCGACGCCAGTACCGCCGAGCCCAACAATGCCGAGCGTGCATCCTTCGAGTTCCCATGTCGCCAGACGAATCGGCATCCGGTTTTCCCATGTGCGTTCACGTACGGCGCGACCGATGCCACGCAGTAAACCGAGGGCCAACGCCCATGTTTGATCCGCCAGATGCGGGCCAACAAAACCTTTTGCGCTTGTCAGAATAATATCGCTTTCAACAAACTCAGGGAAAAGCAAGCCATCAACGCCAGCCCCAAGCACTTGTACCCATTTGAGTTGGTTGCTACTTTCGAACAGCGATCGACTGAAGCCGCCAAAGATCGCGTCCGTGTCCGCGACCTCTTTGAGACGGGATTCATTATCCTGGGGTTGAACAATCTGAATCTCGTCGGAAACCAGTTGGATGCGTTGCAGGTGTTCCGATGTGACTTCGGTGTTAATCATGACTTTCATCTGTCAATCTCCCGTGTGGCTTTGGAATCATCCTTACAGTTTTTAGACGATTCCGCGCTTAGAATTTTACGTTTCCAATATTGAAAGGAGCAATTTCCGTGATCAATTCTCGATTGAAGCTTGTAAGTATCGTACTGAGTTGCTTAACTATTTTCGCGTTTCCAATTTTCTTCGCCGGCTGTGGAGACGAAGGAAATGATGATGACGACAACGACGATATCATGACGCCTATTGTAGACGATTCTCCGGCGGAACCAGAGCCAGAACCGCAACCAGAGCCACAACCGGAACCCCAGCCGGAACCACAACCAGAGCCGCAGCCGGAACCAGAACCGGGGGTTTCTTTCCAGGCCGACATATTACCGATTCTCGAGGCGAGATGTGCGATTCCGGGCTGCCACGTTGGTGCGAATCCAACCGGTGGGTTGAACTTGACGTCATTCGACAACTTCGCCAGAGGCGGATTTGGTGGTCCTGTCTTTGAACCTGGGAGAAGCAACAGGAGCGAGGTCGTTAGGCGCCTTGAGATCGGCGATATGCCGCGGCTAGGTGCTCCTTTGGATGACAACCAAATCCAGCTCTTCAGAGATTGGATTGATGCAGGTGCGGAAAATAATTAAGCAACATACCGAATCAGGTCGGGAAACGCTCCCGACCTTTTTTGTGCCCTTCTATCGTAACCGATCTTTGCCTCTGCGTCAATGGTATAATTCGTCCTTGAGAAAAGTCTGTATAGGTTAACGTGGCAGTTGGCAAAGCACGAGGGAGGCCCGTGTCAATCCGCTTTGAGAAAAGGCCCTGAGTCTTCTCCAAGTCCAGTTTTCCATTGATAAATGTGCCCACTTCATGTTAAGCTACACGACCGAGAAAACGACTGAATTTGACTTTGTCACATTCAAATCATAAGTACCCACTGAAGGAATAGGTCTATGAAGGAACTTGGATGTAGTACCATTTTATATGGCGGTTTTAGTTTAGATGAAGCGCTCGCGGGCATTGCGAAAGCTGGATATAAAGCGATTGAGCTCTGTGCGCGGCCGGGTATGGCCCCCCATCTGGAGATCGGCGGTTCCGCTTCCTACTACGGAGAGGTCAAAGCGAAAATCGCTTCGCACGGTCTGGCGATTGAATCGATTGCAGGCACCGGCGGAATCGCCATGAATAGCCCGGAATTTGACAAAGTGATCGAAGCGGCACAACTGCTCGGCGCGCCCGCAATTGCAGAAGGAGCGGGCGGCCAGTCGGATGACGAAGAGAGCTTCAAACAGGTTGTCGAACAGATCAACGAAATCGCTGCCCGGACTTCGCAGGCTGGCATCAAGCTCAGTCTGAAGCCACACGTCGGCAATGCGGTCTACTCGACCGCCACGGCATTACGTTTCATGCAGGAAGTGGACCACCAGTGGGTGGGGCTCAATTTTGATGCAAGCCATATCTGGCGGACGGAAGCCGCTGAAGATCCGATCGAATCGCTGAAGCAACTGAAGAATAACGTGATGACCCTGCGTATCCGCGATAACCGGGAGAGCCGCGAGCGCCCGATCGGACCGGTTGAAACGCAGATCCCCGGCAAAGGCGCCATGGATCTCCCCGCGCTCGCTGCCGTCATGAACACGATCGACCAGGTTGCCTATGCGACCCTGGAGATTGTCGGAACGCATGGTGGGACGAACACATCGCTTGATGAAGTGCAACGTGTGGTCGATGCGTCCATCGCGCATTTGAAGCCGTTGTTCGCGGCATAGAGCGATTCACCGTTCAGGAGGTACGTCATTGCACTTAACCAACGAACAGATTCGTCAGTACAAAGAAACCGGTTTTGTCGTCGTGCCGGGGCTTTTCGACAGCGCCACCGTACAGCAGATGATTGAACACTACATGAAGCGACGCGCTGAAGGTCCAAAGCCGGGGGATACCGGCGGAACAACGGACCACCCGGAAGACCCGAATCACAAGTATCCCCGCATGATTAACATGCACAACTGGGACGAGTTGACCAAGCGGTGGGCGACAGCCGCAGGCCTACTTGAGGTTGTCGAAGCACTGATTGGAGATAAGTCAGTGCTCTTGCAGACGATGCTTTACTTCAAGCCGCCGGGGGCTCGCGGGCAGGGGCTTCACCAAGATGAGCAGTACATCACCATCGACCCGCTGATTGGTGTGTGGGTTGCGCTGGACAAATCGGACAAAGCCGTCGGTCAGATGGTCGTTGTGCCGGGTTCACACAAGTACGGACTTTCGCGGGTAGAGGCTGCAGATACCTCGATTTCGTTTACCCAAGTGCAGGCAGTGATGCCGGCGGATGCGGAGGTGCTTGGGGTCGATATGGAACCGGGTGACGCGCTATTCTTCGATGGCAAGGCGATTCATGGTTCCTACATGAACGAAACGAGCGATCGTTGGCGCCGGAGCTTCATCTGCCACTATGTCGGTGAGCACTCAAAGAAATTTGAACCGCCGCCGGGTAAACATGTGTCGCACTTGAGGTCTTGAGCCGTGCGCATCCAGTGAAGGGGGCAACTCACATGCAATTCTTCTCCATTGAAGACGACGCAATCTCGCTTCCCAGGGGCGCCTGGGCAAAATCTCACCGGCTCAACGTGCGCTGGCGTGGGAAGTCTATCACATCGCTTAGTCAGGGGCAATACCGCGCCTACCTGTTTCCGGTCTACACGCCGGCGGGGTTTGCGGTGACCACGGAGAGCCCGGTGGATCACCCGCATCACAACTCGCTTTGGATCGCCGCCGACCACTTTCACTGTCGATTGCCCTTCGCCACCGAGGCGTATGAAGAAGCGACCTATAACTTCTACGTGAACGAGACCTTCCAGGGACGCGCGCCGGGGCGCATCATCAGCGCTTCCGTTGAAAGTACAGAAATGTCGGAAGATCACCTCCGGATGATACAGACCCTCAACTGGCAAGGACCACCCGAGTGGGGTGCACCTCAGGGGCGCACCCTCGCGGTTGAGGCCCGGACCATTGACATATACCCCGGCGAGGTCGCTAACGTCATCGACATGCGTTCACAATTACGTCCAACCGATTGGGATATCAGCATTGGTCCCACACGTCACGCCTATTTCGGCGTCCGCATGGCCGAAGCGCTTCGCGCCACCGACGGCGCAACCCTCACTGATTCCGAAAATCGTACCGGTGCGTCGGCGATTACCGGACAGGTTGCCGATTGGGTGGACTGTTCGGGGGTTGTCGCGGCCGGCAGACGCGCGGGTGTGGCCGTTTTTCCGCATCCCCTCGCTTCCAAGGCACCGTGGTTTGTTGCCGATTGGGGAACATTGTCCGTCAATCCGTTTGGGCAGAACAGAAAGGCAATTCGCCAGAACGACGTGTTGGATTTCGCAGTGCGGGTTGTCGTCCATGATGAAGATGTCGAGGGGGCGGGAATAGCTGAACGGTATCGGGCTTTCCGACAGGAGCTCGATCGCTCGTAAACGGAACACAAGCAGTCTCAGGAGATGAGGAGGCATAGTGAAAATGCTGTTTGACCAGAAGAGCTTGTTCACAGGAGGCGAAGGCGGCTACACATGCTACCGCATCCCCGCCCTTGTTGTCTCTACGCGAGGGACGATCCTCGCTTTTTGTGAAGCCCGACGGAATAGTCGCAGCGATTTCGGGGATATCGACATTGTCTTGCGACGAAGTTTTGACGGTGGCACGACCTGGGAGGATATGCAGGTCATCGTTGCCGATGGGGAAAATACCATACATAATCCGTGTCCCGTTGTGGACCGGAACACCGGCACAATCTGGCTGCCTTACTGTAAGAACTACGATCAGGTCTTCGTCACCGGCAGTCCGGATGACGGCGCGACGTGGTCCAATCCCGTGGAAATCACCGAAGATGTGATGGATTCCACGTGGTATAATGTCGGCTCCGGTCCGGGGCACGGAATTCAACTGACGGACGGCAGACTGCTCATTCCAGCGTGGGCGGGTTATGAAGAGGATTGGGGACCGCAACTCTCTTACGCATTTTTCAGTGATGATACCGGCGCCAGTTGGCAACGGGGAGAAACGCTGGATGCAGATCTATCCGACGAGTGTTTGGCGGTGCAAACCGTTGATGGTTCAGTGTACATGAACATGCGGTCCCGGCAAGAAAAGAAACGACGCGCCTACGCATGGAGTCATGACGGCGGGGGCACCTGGTCAAACGTGCAATTCGATGAGACATTGCCCGAACCCGGTTGTCAGGGAAGTCTGGTTCGTTTTACGGCTGAAGACCGATTCCAGAAGAACCGTGTTCTCCTCTGCACGCCGGCGAGTACAACCGAGCGGGCCCGGTTAACCCTCAGGGTCAGCTATGACGAATGCCGGACGTGGCCGGTTTCAAAAGTGGTGCACGCAGGCGCGTCGGCCTATTCCGATCTCGCCGTTACACCGGACATGACGATCCTTTGCCTCTATGAGGCAGACGAATACGCGAAGCTTACCCTTGCCCGGTTCAATATCGAATGGCTCACTGACGGCGCTGATCGCCTTCAGAGGCGAGACTAGCCGGGGCTGTCTCATTTCTGGAAAGGAGGATTTATGAACATCGTCACAACCGACTGGCGGGCGCTGTCGCCGCCCGAACAGATTCGTCATCTGGAAGTCGAGGGCTATGTCGTCCTTCCCGATGCCCTCACATCTGAAACGTTAGAACAACTGCGGGAGGAAACCGCCCGCCTGCCCACCGAGCACAGCAGCTACCACGATCGG
>JAPUIP010000742.1 GCA_027296925.1 Candidatus Poribacteria bacterium
TTATACTTGCCCTGTTTCTTCAGTTGAAGTCCAAGTTGCGCGTGAAGGTGGGGATTTCGATTTCGCGATGGAATTTTGAGAAGCTGTCGCAGTTGATCGATGGCTTGCTGGGGCGTCTGATTTCGTACCTGCAAATCAATCCACCGCGTGAACGCGTATTCATCTTCCGGATCTAGCTCCAAAGCCTGTTCGTAAGCGTCCATCGCCTGCTGCGTCTGCTTCAGTGCAGCGTAGACATCTCCCATCGCATGATGCAATTTCCCCAGTTTCGGTTCAATTTCTATCCCCTGCTGAAGGATTTTCAAGGCGTCCTGGAACCGACCCAGTTTGCGATAGACCATGCCGAGTTGAAGGTAGGGATAGCTCCGCTGTGGGGCATAGGCGATCTCCTCCTCATAAGCCGCTGCGGCGCCAACCAAATCCCCCATTTGCCACAGAATACGCCCGCGAAGTCCGACGGCAAAGCGATTGCTGGGACTCGCTTTCAATGCCTTTTCGACAAATTCATGCGCCAATTTGAGGTGATTTTGGATCAGGTGGATATGCGCGAGATTTGCCAGGGCGAACCCGTCTACGGGGTTTAGGACAAGGCACTGTTCAAAAGCAAGAATTGCCTCATCGAGACGATTAGCTTTCTTATGGGCTAAGCCCTGTTCACGGTGGTGTTGGAGGGTCGTCATCTTGTCACTGTCTCTTTGGCGGACTATCGACGGTAGGGTGTTTGTCACCATCAGCGAGGCAATCGAAGAAGTATCGCAAGAACGCCTCAGCGTTTACCCGTACGCAAACGCGGGCGTTGGGTTTAGGGCGTGGACGCTCCGGCCGTAGGTCGGCAATGGTCATGCCCTGCGTCAGATCTCCGGCGGTCTCCACCTGCACGAAGGCATCAACAGTTTCAAAGAGATCGGGGCGAGTCAGCAGACCGATGGGAAGCGCGTCGTGAATATAAGTCCCGTAAAATCCCTCGTGCTGCTGATGATACGCCATACTTATTTTCGTTGCGTCGCGCAAAAACTGCGATAGTTTATCGTTTCGTTCACCAAGTTCAGCGTTCAGGCGTGCTCCGGTGAGGATGACCTGGTGCGTCACATCCAGCGGTGCCATCGTGATCGGCACGCCAAAGTCAAGCACATGTTGCGCGGCGTGCGGATCGACGAAGATGTTGAACTCGGCGGTGATTGTGACATTCCCGTAGGTCTCGAAAACGCCTCCCATCAACACAATCTCTTTAATCTTCCGCATCTGTGCCGGGTTCGTGATCATCGCTTTGGCGATATTCGTGAGCGGCCCCAGGGGAACAAGGATGAGCTCATCCGGGTAGCGCCCGGCGAGGTCGATGATGAGATCGACCGCCGAAATCGCGGACATTCGTGGTTTGGGCATCGGGTAACGTCGCGAGCCGTCAGGGGTTAGCAGCCGGGTTACATTGCCTAAACCGTCGGAACCGTGTACGTGTGCGGCCGTCACAAGGGGCTTGATCAGGGGCTGCGCTTCGCCTTTCGCAATGATCGGATACTCGCGCGCATCCATCGCTTCCAGTGTCATCAGCAGATTGCAGGTGCATTGATTGACATGGACGTTGCCGCTGACGGCAGTGATCGCTTCTACCTTCAACTCTGACACATTGAGCGCCAGGATAATTGCGAGGGCGTCGTCTACACCGGCGTCAACGTCTAAGAGAATACGCTGCATGAGGTTCCTTCCTCATAATTCATCCAGCCTCATCGGATACTCCAAGAGTCTACCATAGATGGACTTTGTTGGCAAGTCCTGATTGCGCTCTCAGATTCGGAAAGTGGCTCACATATCTCGTCTCGCGGTTCACCGCCCCGGTATAGAGAACCAAGATCCACCGGTCTGGCTTGCCAAGTGCTTTTGAAGTGGGTGGTTGATACCAATAATGTCCACAGCGATCTCTGCCTGCTGACAACGTTTCAGTACTTCGTGAATGGTATAAGACCCTTTGCACGGCTCATCGGTGACGAGGATGAAACGCCGTCTTGCCTCAGGGCGGAATTTCACTCGTCCGATCGATTTGACGATAGCGTCATAGGCCCGCTCATCGCCACCGCATTTCACGTTTCGTAGGAGCCGCTCATACTTCTGATAATCCTTTGTCTGTGGAAAAATTAGCGCCGAGTACTTAAAGGTGACGACCCCTATTGTGAAATCCAACTGTCCCTCCTGGAAGATTTCCACCATGTGAACCAGATGATTTCCCACAGCGCGGATGTTATCTTCCATGCTTCCACTCGCGTCCAGCAGAAAAACGATGTCTACAGCCGGCGAGCCGGTTCCAACCGCGATATCACCAGCGATTGTCTGGAGTGCGGCTGCAATTTGAGCATCGCGGTTTATTGACCTGACTTCGTTGCTTTCGGCTTGCCCCTCCTGTTTTTGCGACGCTTGCTGTTGTGAGAAACCCCGCCTGATTTCGACGGTACTTGATTGGGGCGATTCCACGACGATTTCCGCCGGTTCTCCAATCGACTCTGGCGAATTCCAGTCGTCTTTGGCGCCAACGTCAAGCAAAGCGTCTGGCACTGACGGCAATCGAACGTCTGTACCCAGTGGCTTGGACATCATCCGGATAGGTTGCCCACCTTGGTTCGTCTGTGTAGCCGAAGCCTGTGGGGGAATCCGTACTGAGGGGGGCATTTTTTGGGCTTGACGTTGGGTTGGCATGTTGACGGAAGGCATGCTTTTTCTGGCATCCTTCAGCCGGGGAAGTTGAGAATAGAGTTTGACCTCAATTGGCGCCGCAACGATTGGCTCTGTCGGTGGCGGCGGTTCATACCATCGTGGCACATTGATGCTCACGACAACAACCGCCGTGAGGTGCAATAACAAGGAAATGGCAAATGAGATGCCTGTGCGCCGTCTAGATTGTGTTCGATTATACATTGGACGCCACCGGGGTTTTCCAACGCTAAGCGTAAAATGAGACATATAGAACGTATAATGCACGAACTCTGATGCCGAGATCTGTTGCGTGCGATTTTATCATCAAACCGCGCGTATGTCAAAGGAAATAGGCTTTGAGATCAAGCCAGTCAAGGGTTGCTGCGACGATATTTTGCTTGCAGGTTCAGATAGGGGTGTGTTACAATTAGGATCAATTTATCCAGGTCAGGAGATTCAAGATTGGGCATTTTATGCTTGATGATTGCGGGAGTGGCTATGGAAATCAATGTGCTTGTATTAAATGCTAGCTACGAGGCAATTAATGTATGCAACCTCAAGCGTGCGATGAAAATGATCTTCAAGGGGGTTGCATATATGGAGGAAGTTGGCGATCGGGAAATCCGTTCGCCGACCATTTCGATGAAGGTGCCGTTGGTGATTCGTCTGGCGAACTATGTGCATATCCCCCGCTGCGTGGTGAAGTTCTCACGTAAGAATGTCCTGGCGCGTGATCAATATACCTGCCAATATTGTCATACACATTTTTCTCCAGCAATGCTAACGATTGACCATGTGATTCCGCGTTCCAAAGGCGGCACAACGGGGTGGGAAAATGTCGTGACAGCGTGTAAAAAATGCAACACCAGGAAAGGGCATCATACGCCGCATGAGGCGCGTATGTTTCCCAAGCACACACCGAAGGCGCCCTCAATCCTCTCCTATCTGCACTTGAGTCGTAGCTCCCGGTCTTATGATGAATCCTGGAAAAAGTACCTGTATATTAACTGATTCGATGAAATCTTTAGTTAACAAAGCACATGTCTTGTTTTCGATTTTCCCATTCCTATTGTTGGCTTGTACGATGCAAGCCCCAGAGGACTATTACTTTCAGTTTGCCTTGATGGAAGAGTGGGGGAAATACAACCGGCAGCAAACTGGACGGATGCCCCATGAAGTGATTCCCTCTCCAGAGAATACCCAACCCCTCGTGGTTGCGTTTGAAGTCGGCAAACCGCCCGCTGAGTTGCTCGGATTCGTTTCCTATAACATTCCGGGCGCGCAGGCGACGGAGGAACCGACTGACGTTGCGCTGCCCAGTGTGCCGATTTCATTGCAGCAAGAGGTCTTGCAGCAACTCTTTGATGAGAAGCAAATTCGGGTTGTTCATTGGCGTTTGAAACATGCGCGCCTTGAGGGGAAGCAAAACCGCGTTCTGCTGAACTTTATTCCACGTGCGTTTTCAGAGCGTGCAATCAAAGAGGAATTTCTGATGATTTGTGCGATTGTACATGGGGCGCAGACTCAAGCGGGTACAATCGACATCATACGTGTAATTGCA
>JAPUIP010000743.1 GCA_027296925.1 Candidatus Poribacteria bacterium
TGCCGCCTGAATCGGACTATCTCGTATACCTACTCCCAAAAGGTGAAGCCTCCGCTTCAACGGCTTTAGAAGCGGCGATGAAATACTATCGCGAATCGTTCACGGAGTTTAAGAATCTGGCAAAAGGGAGCGAAATTTTTCAGAGTCGCGTTGAGGCGCCTATTTTGGAAGGTTACAATAACGGTTTAGCCGGCACTTTACGTATGGCACAGGAGCAAGGCTACTCACCTGCTGACGCAGCCCACCTGATTAAAGGGATGGCGTGGTGTTTTCACCTTGATGAGTACAAAGGAAAAATTCCTGAGTACCTGTTCAGTTTATTGTCGCACTTGACGCCAAAAGAAGATAGGCAACGAATTCCTGAAGTGGTTACGCAATTGCGTGTTTTCTGGGGATGGGTAGACCAAACGATTCAGGCGGCTGACATCAGCCAAAACGACATCGATTTGGCTTGGCGTTCAATCATATCGCAATACTTGGAGGGAGGGATCCCGCAAGTCGAAAATATCGATGAGAAAACTCAGGAAAGCGTAAGAAAAGCGATCATCGCTCAGACGTTGGATGTTCTACCCGATCGGACGCGTGCCTCTATCTTATCTTCCTATGTTGGGCAGCAACTCGATAAGCGCTTTGGCTGGAAAGCCCAACAACAGTATCTCTTTACGACTCAGCAGGGCGAAACTGTTATTGAAAGGACGCTCTCCGAAAGCCAAATTGATGCGGCATTAATGCACCGCCTTCGTTCCCGTTTAGTAGAAGGATCTGAGAGGGTTGCGTTAGACGATGCACACGTATGGGTACGACAGAGAAATGCGGACCGCTTTTTCGTCCTCATGGAGTTCTTTCCCGATTTTCCAAAAGTATCGAAAGAAAGCGCAAGTGGCGTCATTAAAGTGGTTAACATCTTTGTCCTCTTTCGCCATCCAGAAAAAGAGTTTCGTCTACGGGCGTGGGAGACAGGGCTGGCAAAGTTTCAGAAAATTAACCGTGATGAGAGTCGATGGCATGGTCAGAAAGCACCTCTCTTATCTTCGGAAGGAAAGACTTGGCAAGACGCCGCTGAGAAGTGTATTCGCCTGCTGCTATCTGATGAAGATATTGCCGCCGATATTTTCACGGAATCTGTTCAAATTGGAGTTGACTTCCTCATTCAACTCACCAGTGAGTTAAAACCACGAGACGTAAAACAGTGGTTCCACTTGCCCGATGTCAAGTTTGAAGGAGAAAAGGCATTGGTCGAGTCAGCGAGGTTGATTTCACTGAAGTTTAGTGACAACTGGGAAGACTTGTATCGACTCAGACGTTTCGCGTACCACTCCTTATTTTCTGACGCTGCTGTCTTTCGGAAACGGGTCGTCGAGGGATTCCGTCGCAACGGCTCTAAGCCACAAGACATGCCAGAATGGGCGGACCGCTTATTGGTAGAAGGGGAACAGAACCCATCGCGGATTTACAAAATCAACATTGTGCTGACGCTGCTTGAATGGGCCCGATCGTGGAAAAACGGCCCCAAAGACGAGAAGGACGCGAAAAAACAGGAACGTGAATTCTGGCCTCGTATTTCTCCCGGTGGTCGTTCCAAGCGCCCTCAACATCGTGCGAGTGAATTGCTGTCGCAAGCCCTGGCTCTTCGAGTGGAAGAAAGAGAGCCGATTGCTCTGGCCGCTATAGGAGAAACATTGGGAGGTATCCTTTCATTGGTCTGGCTTGATGAAGACAATTTGACGCCGCCGATGCGACGATACGTCGCCGCCGTGGTAAGCGGTTTTCTGACGACAAGACTGGTTGAAATGGATGCGTTCAGATCGGCAGAAGATCCTTGGGCAATTTGGGAAGGTCTGTTCCAGGTCGAATGGAGCGACGATGCGCCCGGTCTGTTTCGTCCCATACTTGCTCGCTACCTACGCTATTCCGTCGCTTACGCCGTTCATGAATTGCGCGGCTATGAATCGACGGTGCAAGCTTATTTGATGAATGATGAGTTGCAGAAGCAATTCCTTGATATTGGCGAGTGGTACCGCGTCATCTCCGGTTTCCTCGGTGATGCCGATACGTTAAAACCGATCTGGCTCGACGCGGCGCTAGATCAGAGTCCAACGGCGGGTGTTGATACCTTTCTGCAAAATTGTGCGGGGACATCGCTTTCCTATTGGCCAAAGGCTTTAAGGCAGAGGTTAGAGAGACTCTCAAACTCGATCGAGTTTGACCATGAGCGCGAAATGTCCGCACTGTTTAAACGGATTACGGATGACGCATCAGACGCCGAGATCTTGCCGATTTTACAGAACCTCAGTTTCTTTATTTCGCTTGGTGTTCACACGCGACCGCCACATTGGGGACAATGGTTGCGTCGCTGTCTGGACGAATCGGTTCTGCGGCGCCTGGTACGTTCGCCAGATCTATACCATTTCTTTATCCGGAATTTTGCGGTTGTGATTAGCATCCCTGAATTGGAGAATGAAACAAAAGATGTCTTTCGCAATATGTTGCTCGCTTCTCCAGATCAATTGCACTCCCCAGAGCAATTGATTGCACACGCACGCACATTGGTCTTTCTGCTTCAAATGAATTGGCGCGATGACGCTATTGGGAAGTGGCTTAACAATGTTGCCAACGATGATGGGCTTCCCCTCGAACTTCGTCGAAAGTGTGTCGCGGCGTTCACAGAAGCGTGGCATCAATTGCCCTTCGAAGTGAGGACGCAACTTGAGCCGGCGCTTGTCCACTTGGCGCAGACCCCGCCTTGGAATAACCTTACGGAAACCCTACTGTTCAGGAGATCGAAGCAATGAATGTTGAAAACGGCGAAGAGGCCGCATCTGAGACGAAGCCTAAGAAAACGCTCATCACCGTCCACTCGCAGAAGGGCGGAGTGGGAAAGACGCTGATCGCTCTGTATCTTGCTCGTCGGTTTGCGGAACCGACCATGACTCATGGCGGCGAGCTGCGAACGGTATTGATTGACGCCGACTTAACGGGAACAAGTCTCGCGGACGTTTTGGAACTTGAGGCACCCAAAAAATCTAGTGGCTTTCACGATGTCAATCGGACAATCGATCTGCTACGCGAACACGGGAAGCAGGCGGACGCCGATTGGCAGAAGGCATCTTCGTTCGCTATGCTCAACCGTTTTCTGTTCTGCAACCCGTGGGAATATCGCCGGCTATTCGGTCCAAACAAGCTGGGAGATGCCTTTCGACTCCGGCAACTGCTATGGCGTTGGAATCCGAGTGTTTCTGATGAAATCGATGCATCCCCAAATCTTGAGAGATTCCGTGTTCTACCGAGCTCGGGATTTTCCAAAGACCTGTCCGACTGCATTCCGCATATCTATAAGGAAGATTTGACCGGCTACTTGGAAATGCGAATGACCGACTTAATATGGGCGTTGTGGCGTGGAAAAGGGGTCAAAGAATACGATGTCGTTGTGATCGATACACCGCCCATTCTACAGGGGATTTCACGAGTCGCGCTGCAACTGCACCGTGCGTTGGAGGAGCGGTTCGAGGAACAAATTGACATCACCCACCGTGCGGTATTCATAAGTAGTCCGGATGCCCAAGATGTCGTAGGGCTCTCACGCGGACTTGACCTGTTGCTCCGAGACAATTTGCTCAACCTGAATTGGGTTCAACTAATGGTGAACCGCGTGCCAGACACTCAAATTGATTATGAAACGCCCACCGGAGAGGTTGAGACGTATAATCTCGGTGATACGGCGCAGACGAAACAGTTCTACCACGAGTGCGTCAAAGAACGGTATCAATTCCGTTCTGAACCGTTCAAGGAGGGCTCCGAAGCCTTCTTCACCAGCGAAAATAATGTCATTACCATTCGCTATGATGAAGAGTTAGCGGAGAGCTTTATCACGCAACGGATGAAGTTTGGTTCTATTGATATCTTGGATCACGCAATCGTGACACCAGTTCTGAAAGGAAGGTAGGCGAGGTGGGCGCAGGTAACCAATCATCTCAAAGCGTTCTCAATGACGAGTGGTTTTACACAAAGCTGGAAGATTACTCTCCCGAGCGAGAAGCGGACTTACGCCAATGGTCCAACTTCGACCATGGTCCGCGTTGGCGGGGTATGTCACAATCCGTTTGGCGAAGCGATTCCGAATTGCCCGACTGGAAAAGACTCTACCGACGTCTCCCGAAATACTTTGCTTCGGAGGTCGCTTATTTGACGAACCGTTCCCT
>JAPUIP010000744.1 GCA_027296925.1 Candidatus Poribacteria bacterium
AAGAGCAGGCATTCAAGCGGCTTGATGTCGGTTCCTGTAGAAATCATGTCCACCGTAACGGCGATACGTGGATTGTAAGAGTTACGGAAACGAGCGATAAGGTCTTCCGGCTTATCGCTTTGATAGGTTATCTTCTGACAAAAGTCGTCGCCCACCCCGAACTCCTCGCGGGCAATATGCACAATGTCTTCGGCATGGGAATCATCTTTGGCGAAAACGAGCGTCTTGGGGACTTCGGTTCTGCCGGGAAAGATTTCCGTAAAGAGCTTTTCCTTGAACGTCTTGATGACCGTCCGAATCTGGTCTTCTGCGACAACATCTCTATCCAACTGGTTTTCGGTATACTCCAAATCCTCGTCCATCAATTCCCACCGAACTTGTCGGGTGAGCTTATCCCGCTTGTCAACGTAATGCCCCGCCTCGACACGGCCTCCACCTTCGGTGATTTTCGTTCGGATACGATACACCTCATAGCCGACATTCACGCCATCAGCAACCGCTCGTTCATGGCTGTACTCTGTGACCAAATTCTGATTGAAGAAACCAAGTGTTTGTTTGGAAGGCGTTGCCGTGAGTCCAATGATAAACGCATCGAAGTATTCCAGCACAGGTCGCCACCGATTATAAATCGAACGGTGACATTCATCGGTGATAATAAAGTCAAATGTGTCAATCGGGATATTCCGATTGTAGACCACATCGGGTGAAGGCGCATCATCAATTTCACTCTCAAAAAGAGAGTGCTCCTCAACCTCCTCTTGATATTCAGGCTCACCCTTCAGCATCGAATACAAACGCTGGATAGTCGTGATACAGACTTTGCTGACGGTATCAATGGTATTGGTCGTCAAATGTTGGACGTTATAGAGTTCGGTGAACTTTCTACCGTCGTCTGGGGTCGTGTATTGCTGGAATTCTCTGAGTGCCTGCCGTCCGAGGTTGCTTCTATCAACGAGGAAAAGGATTCGCTTGGCTTTGGCAAATTTAATCAAGCGATAAGAAAAACTGACAGCGGTATACGTTTTCCCGCTGCCCGTTGCCATTTGAATCAATGCTCTGGGTCTCGATTCCGCAAAAGACTGTTCAAGGTTCGTAATCGCTTCAATCTGACAGTCTCTGAGACCCTCAGTCACCAATGTCGGAAGTTTTCTCAACCTTGTACGAAGTGTATCCGGCTGCGTAATGTTGGCGTGGAGTGAATCAGGCGTATGGAATGCAAACGCTCGCCGCGAGCGAGACTCCGGGTCACGCAAATCTCTGAAAAAAGTTTCAACACCCGTACTTTCGTAACCAAAAGGAAGCCGTCTCTCGAAGCACGGCTGATTATCCGGTAGGCTGTTGAGGTATCGGCTGGTTTGCTCAGACACGCCGCTTAGAGTCGTCCCTTTGGGCTTTGCCTCAACTACACCGATGGCTTTCCGATTAACAAAAAGCAGGTAATCCGTAGGACCAGAGGTCAAAGGAAACTCACGAACCGCAACACCAAGGGACGCACCAAGATTGAGTTGCTGGTAATCTTGAATGACCCAACCAGCGGATTGAAGCATGCTATCGATCTGTTGTCTTGCTCGTGCTTCTGGTGTCAAAATCGATGATCCTGCGATGGAATTAAAGTTGTGCTATCACATAACCCGTGAGAAGATTCACTGTTTCTGCATTTTCCGGTTATCGAGAAGCCCTGCCGCAGGGGAAAACCGAACAGGGGAGCGGGAGCAAGGCGAGATTCCCTCCGCTCAACGGCTCGTCAGTACCCCTGCCCTGCTGTACCGGATCTGAGATGGTGAACAATAAATATCCGGCAATTCATCGATTGCTCTCTTTCCCTTACAAATCGAAACGATCGACCTCAACCCGGCGGAGAATTACCTTGCTGGGGCTTTTGAGCTTCAAGGCGTCTGCCAAATACCCTTCGTTAATCGCTATCTTTAACACGCCCTGACTTTCACTGAAACGCACCAAATAATCTCCAACGGGCACATCCTCGTAGTTCATCACGTATCGACAACGGATCTTCTGCCCTGTTTCAAATTCGACTTCCAGGGTGTCTTCCAAATCCCAGCCGAGTGCGGTAAACTGAGCCGGTTTAATGTCGGTCACGGCATTGCCATGTTCATCGGCTTCAACCATCTGACCCACAATCTGGGGACTGCTCGTCACTTCGGCATTCTCCATCATTTGGATTGGACCGTCAGTTGGAGCGGCTTTTCCGCGGCAACCGAGCGGCAGTATGTTGAGAACTACCAAAATTAAGGCATAAACAGGCATATTGTATTTCACAGGTCATCTCCTTCATATTTTCGGGTTGCATCTATCCGGAAACCTAATCATGTAACATTTGATGGTTTTCTCACAACGTCTTACTTTCACCGCTTCATCGGTTTATCCCTTCTCAAACCAGGATTTCAGGGTGGGATAGAGCTCGCAGTATCGCTGGTAAGCTTCTTCATAAAAAGCCGCTCGTTCCGGATCACAGCGAACCATTTCGCCGAGTTTGATCGTCGCTTTGCAGGCCGTGGGGAAGTCGGGAAAAATTCCCCCGCCCACGCCGGCAATGAGTGCCGCACCCACAGCCGATAAATCCTCGGTATCAATCAGCCGCAGATCATGACAAAACACATCGGCATGAATCTGTCGCCACAGCGCCGATCGGGAACCGCCTTCACCCATGCGGACCTCCTCAATGGGCAGCCCCAGCGATTTGAAACATTCCAGCGAATGTCGCAAGTCGAACACCACTCCCTCCATCAGCGCGCGGACCATATGCCCTCGACTATGACGTAGCGTCAGTCCCAGAAAGCCCCCTCTGGCATGGGCATCCGGATACGGTGTGGCCGTCCCTTCCAGCCACGGCATGAAAAACAGCCCCTCCGCTCCGGCCGGGGCGTTTTCGGCCTCGGCGTTTAATTGCTCGTACGTCATGCCGAAACTGTCTCGAAACCAGATCAACGACGCGCCGCCGGTCAAGGTACAGCCGAGCCAGGCGTACTTTCCGGGGATTGCATGGCACATCGGCCAAAGTTGATTAACGGCGGCATCAGAAAGACTGTCCGCAAAAGTCACGGCGTGGCCGGCTGTACCGATCCCCACGCTTACGATGCCCTTTTCAATGACGCCGCTGCCCAGAACCATGCAGGAGATATCCCCGCCCCCGCCACATACGCGCGTCCCGGCAGCCAGACCGGTTGCCGACCCCGCCTCGGTGGTCACCTGTCCCACGACCTCGGGAGACTCGACCACCGGCAGGAAGAGTTCGGGGTTCACCTCAAGTTTCTCCAGTATCTCGTTTGACCAGCGACGCTCAAACAGATCAAAGGCCGCGCTCGCCGAGGCATCCGACATCTCCGCGCCCAAAACGCCGGTCAGCCGGAAAACCAACCAGTCCTTGGGCATCAGTATCGCATGAGCTTGCGCGTACACCTCCGGTTCATGGCGTTTCACCCAGAGGACTTTGCCCAGGGTATTGACGGGGTTGAGCTTCTGCAACGTTCGGCTGCGAATGAGGTCGCCGGCCTGCGCATTGCCCCAGTCACACTCGGCTTGGGAGCGATGGTCTAGCCATATAAGCGCCGGCCGCAAGGGACTTCCCCGCCCATCCACAAAGACCGCCCCATTAATCTGGCCCGACAGCGCGACACTCCGAACCGCGGTGTTGGGAATTTCTGCCTCGCGCAGCACCGCCTGGACCGTCTGACATAAAGCCTGCCACCAGTCATCCGGATTCTGTTCAACCCAACCGGGATGCGGTTTTAACAGCGGATAATCCGCGCTAGCCGTGGCTACGATTTCGCCGTCGCTATCGAGCAGCACGACTTTGGTGCTACCGGTGCCTAAATCAATACCCAGTGCATACTCCATCTATTCCACCTCCTTGGACTTCCGTTTGAACCATATCGTTTTGGCGGTACCTCCCATGATCATCTCCCGTTCTGCTTTGGAGAGATCGGGCAAGTGATAATCGATCAACGCCACAAGTCTCTGGTAGCCCGGCTCGGAGACAATCCACGGAAAGTCGGTACCCCACATCATCCGTTCAGGACCGTATGCACGATAGATCTGCTCAACCATCGGCTTCATATCTGCGTAGGGATAGGGCGTTTTGGAGAAGGCATATTCTCCGGAAACCTTGATATACACGTTGGGATACTTCGCCAAATCAATGATCTTCGGATAGGTTTCAGGCGGAAGTGGCTCCTCATCGAAACGGGGGCGCCGCCACCGGTCTGCCACAAGGGAAGTGGATGGGGAGATACCGAGATGATCGAGGGAAACGGGAACCCCAGGAAAGGCACGAACCAGCATCTCTATACATGGCACCTGTGAGCTTTCGGTGTATATATTGATATTGATGCCCAACTCATCGGCGCACTGGAACAGCCTGTAGGCTTTCAGATCCTCAAGGCGTTCGCTCGTCGGATCTCCTAGGTTCGCTCTGAGCCGGATGCCCTCAATACCGGTCGCTTCATACAGTTCCCTTAGCCTTGCCGGCGGGTCGGGGTCGTTGACGTCCACCAGTCCGGCGGCGGTGAAGCGATGCGGCCACCTTTCAACACACTGCGTCGCATAGCGGTGATGTTCAATGCCGGTGCCTCCATAACCAATCAACACGGTTTTCGCTATTCCGGCAGCGTCCATCTCTTGCAGGAGTTGTTCCGCTCTGGCTTCTCGCTCTGCTGGCGCCAAGCGGTTCACCTTCCGCGGGAATGCCGCGCTTAACTTGTCAAATACGTGAACGTGCACATCGATCTTCTCCATTGTGTCATCTCCTGTGTGGAGAGAAAATTGGCGGCTTATTTCGAACTGTCTGCAGCCACCTGCTCAAACCGCCGTCTGATTTCTGCGAGCATCTCTTCAGGCAACCTGCCACGTTCCACGGCGGCAAAGTTGGCCTCGAAGTGGTCAATGTTGGTTGTGCCGACAATGGCGGTGTGGACGTTGGCGTCGCATAAAAGCCACCGGAGGGCGACTTCGGCGCGAGGCAGATTGCCTACGACATCGGACGCTAAAATCGTTTGCGCCCGGTCCCACAAAGCAGCACCGCCATCGGTGGGACGTGGCTTCTCGTAGATGGTGTTAGCGATGGGGCCTTTGATAATAATACCCATGTCTTTTTTGCGGGCGGCGGCAATAACCTCGGCAGGCTCCTGCTCAAGGACGTTGTAGGTGAGCTGCAGCGTGTCGTATTCTCCAATCTCAATCGCCTTACGCGCCGTATCGCCATCCGCCGACAGGCTGATAAAGCGGACTTTGCCCTGTTCCTGCGCTTTTTTCAACCCGTCCAACCCGTCGCCAAATGCCACGTCGTCATAATTGGGGCTGTGCAGTTGGATGATGTCAATGCAGTCAATCTTCAATCGTTGGAGGCTCCGGTCAATCTGCGGTGTAATGGCTTTGGCGGAGTAGTCCAGCGTTTGCACCCATTCGCCGTTCGGCTGCAGCACACGCCCCGAACCACACTTGGTGGCGAAGATAAACTCGTTTCGTCGATGCCCGACATACTTGGCGATCAGCTCCTCACTCCAACGATACGCCGCTGAGGAATCGATAAAATTGACGCCGAGATCGAGCGCACGGTTGAGCAGCCGTCCCACCTCATCTCCTTCCTCCGGGCGTGTCCCGCCGATTTCCCACGCGCCGAAACCGAGTTCCGAAACTTCCAATCCTGTGCGTCCGAGTCTTCGATATTCCATGATGTTGCCTCCTGTCTAATTTTGAAGGAACCGTAAACCTTGCAACTCAAAAGCGAGAATGTCAAGCGACTTCATAGTATTGTCGCCAATCGACACCGGCGCGCCCGTTCAGGTCCCATTCGACCTGGCCATCAAGCACCGTCAACTCACACTCCAGTTTCTGATTACCCACGAAGACCGCTCTTCTGACGTCCATAAACCCGAATTCTCCCCGATTCAGTTTTAGCACCGCCACATCGGCGTTCGCACCGACGCTCAGGTGACCAAACTCCGGCCGATTGATCATCAGCGCCGGATCAATTGTTGACATCTTAATAACGTCGAATAGCGAGATGCCCTGATTTAGGATCTTCGACATCGTCGTGGCCATATCCTTCATCCCGGCGTTCATGCTACCGGTATGGAGGTCTGTCGAAATCGAATCCGGAATCCAGCCCTGTTCGATGGCGGGTATCGCCTGATTCCACACGAAGCTCCCCGCGCCGTGCCCCACGTCAAACTTGATGCCACGATTGCGGGCTTCGGCCAGGTAAGGAAGAAGCCGCCCTTTTTCATCGAACAGCGGCACCCTGCTCAGGTACATATGCGTACTGATGTCGCCGGGGCGCAAGTGTTCAAGGACAAGTTCCTGGTAGGGTCGCTCTGGACGAAAAGCGCCGAAATCGATCATGACCGGCATATCCGTCAGCCTCCCGGCTTCCACTACGCGGTCCACAGCAATCCACTCGGGTTCCCTGTAGTGCGCGGTCTTAATACCGACGATAATGTCGGGATACTGCTCGGCCACCGCCGCTGTCGCCCGGGGGTCCATATCCTCTGTGTTCTGCTCGATGGCGCCGCCCCCCATGCCGTGACCTACGATATTGAGCAGTGCCAGCACGTGGGTTTTCACCCGGTCGATGACACGGTCTTTGAAATCCGGGAAATTCCGCCACCCCGAACTCCCCACATCTAGCACCGTCGTCACACCTGTACGAAAATTGAATCCGTCGGGATAAAGACTATTGTCGCCGCAGTAGGCGTTTCGTTGACCGGTGCCTGCGTAGGCGTGGACGTGTATGTCAACTAAGCCCGGCGTCACATAGAGTCCGCGGACATCAACGGCTTTTTCTGCATCTGAAGCCGGGATATTTTTAGCCACACTCGCGATCTTCCCGTCGGCAATCGCCACGTCCATAACCTGGTTGATGTTGTTCTTGGGGTCAATGACGTGGCCATCCTTTAGCAACAGATCGTAGCGGGTCAGTGTTGTGTCAGTCATCTGTTCCTCCATTTTTGTTGTCGTTTGCCTACAATCAGAAAACGTCACAAAACCTGTGTTTACGCTTAACATGAATATTTTAGCAGAAAGTGAAGTTTGCATCCACCCCGAAATGTGAGATTTTTCTGCAGTTCGCACCGGTAGCCTCGTCATGTTCCAACGGGCCAGATCGCCGCCATTTGCCACATCTCCAATGTCATTTCCGCTTCCTGTTTATATAATCGATTTCGCAAAGTATCTCTGCCATCTCCTGCAATGAGTGCGCTTCTTTCGCGCAATTTACCCTAGGCTTGGCGAAGGGCTCAAGATGACAGAATTGGTAGCTTCTACGGAAAATTAAATAACCCTAATTCGGTGAGGTTCGTCCTAGATCCCACGATGGAACCGTGCTATAATATTGCCCGATCGACGCTGAAAATTCCCGCAAAGACCCAAGCATTCGGGAGGAAAAGCCCATGAACCCCAAAGATTTTCGAGAAGCGAACCAATCCCGAAATTGGCCGTTCGGGCTCAGGCCGCTATCGCCGGTCCTCGGGGCCGAAATCGTCGGGATTAGCCTCTAATCGCTAGGATTTATGAAGACCGGCAAGCCTCTTTGAGTGCCGTCGCCGCTTCAACGGGCGAACCGTAAGCCGGCAGGTCTCCGGTCTGCGTCACACGTCCATCGTACCCGGCGCTGCGCAGTATCTGCAGGTATGCCGCGTGCTCTTCCGGGGTCGTCTGTGGATGACCCCTTCCCGGCTCAGCAATATGGGCATGGATGAGGTGTGGCCCGGCCTCCATCAGTTCATCAAATGACTCACCGTTCAGGCGCATGTGGAAGAAGTCCGCCATCAGTTGGATGGAAGGACGATTGACCTCGCGTACCAGACGGAGCGCTTCCGGGACGGTGTTAATCAGGTTTGCGTCCGTGCGATTGTATGGTTCAAGCGCCACCCGGACACCGCATCCCTCGCCCTGCGTGGCGCACATCTGCAGAAAGTGCCGCACCTGCTCCAGCGCTTGATCGCGTGGAAATCCATCCGGAACGAAACGCGAACCGCCGCTGCCGTAGCCGATCACCCCGATACCCGCCTGTTCCATCCGCACAAAGAGCCGCTTCGTGTAGGACCATAGCCGCGCTGCATCCACATCTGGGCCGACCACCATCAAACCGTCACGTTCTGGGTTCGGCAGAAAACCGCACATCGTAGAGACCGGCACCGGCGACGTGCGGATACGCTCCAGGGCGGCTTGTTCCGCATCACGGTCTATCTCGTCTGGCCCAAGGAGCGAGG
>JAPUIP010000745.1 GCA_027296925.1 Candidatus Poribacteria bacterium
CACCATGTTTCCTCGTTCCGAACCAGATCTGTCCCCCATCTTCGATACAGATCGACCAAATCTCAGCTTGACGGATAGCTTGGCTTGGGGCAAATGGCGTAAAATTCTCGCCATTATATAGGCAGACCCCGTTCGACGTGCCGATCCAAAGCACGCCACGGCGGTCCTGAGCGATGGCATGAACAAAATCACTCGTAAGTCCGTCGGCAGTGGTATATGTCTTCCACCTGCCGGTGTCACGCGCCAGCGATTTCTCCATCGTTTCATACAGATGTCGCAGTTGGATGACCGATTCCTCATTCTCGATACTGCCTTGCAGATCTTCCCGCGCCGCTCTAATAGTAGGCAATAGGGTTTTCTCCGAACGGAAAAGCCGTTCCTGAAGTTTGACCCAATAACGGGCTTGAAGCGGTATGGCGTCACTGGCTTCAGTTGCGCGAACCAATTCAGTTTGCAACCGATCCGCATGGTCAATCGCCAGGAACTCGAAGTAAAGGCGATATGCCTCAGAATTCTGAGGATCGCGCCTGAGTACCTGATCAATCTCCGATCGGGCGGCGTCATAGTTCTTAGCCTCGGCATAAAGTCTCGCTAAGGTCACCCGCATCTCAATGTCATCAGGCACCTGAGGGCTCAACGACTCACATCGCTCAATCGCCTGATGTATCTTTCCTTCTGATTCATATATCTCTACCAAGATTTTTTGGGCATCGGTTGAAAGATTGGAAGCCTTCTCCAGAAGGGCTTGGAGTTCCACAAACCGTTTGCATGCTCTAAAATAGCTCGCTATTTTTTGCAAAGAGAATTGGCCTTCCCAACGCTCTGGATTCTCCTCAATTGCACGTTCAAAAAACGAGAAAACCGCTTGAACCCCCTCCGGTGACCTTTCCCAAAGATCGGACAAAATATCGACTTTTCCATCATAGCGCAGATCCAGGGAGCTCCCATAGATAGAGCCCTGTTTATGGTGCCAGCAACGAACAACGGGTATGAGCCCTCCAAAATACCTCAGTTGCTTTGTTCTTAGTTCGTTGTAGGTATACTTCTCCTGCAGATGGCGATCGAAAACCCAAGTCGAAAACGAATAGATGATTGGACTAAATTCATAGAGGTAGCTACAGGGCATTTTCGGATCAGTCAGCGCCTTAAAGACTGGATTTCCACCCTCCTTATCGGCGGGGCAGCACAGCATCTGCGGATCGGAGAGATATTCAGGATAGAGGTCCGAAAGCCAATTGGGCATGTCGCCACGGTGATCTGCCCTGTAGGCGGCGATAGCTTTTCCGATTGTTTTGAGGTGTTCGGCACAGGCGTTTTGAAGCCGCTTTGGCTCCGACGAACTGACGCTGAGAGCAGGTTGAGCAAAGATCAAAAGCATGATGTTTTGTATGATTGGGATGGGCGGCATTGGCAATTCCTCTCTAGTTGTAGTCAAGTTCTGACTGATGAGACTCGAATGGGTAAAATATGGTTCTCAAATTTCGGAACAGTAGGCGTCTTTCTGAGTCCCAAAGTGAAAAGTGTTCGGGTTATCATATCAAAGTTTCAAATCTGTGTCAAATGAAGAATTGCGTTCTCGCTCGGACTCAGATTTCGGAACGGCAGTGGGCGTCTGTCCGAGTCCCATAACGGTGCCACTTACCGCTTGCACCTTCATCCGTGCGCGTGATAGAATATTCCTGGGTGCCATACAGTCATGGGAGATGTTTGCCCAGAAATCACGTGAGTGAGGAACGAGCACAATGACAAACGATGAAATCAGCGAAGTTCTCAGTAATATTAGCAATCTTCTCCAGATTCAGGGCGATGATACGTTTCGCGCCAGGATTTATGATCGCGCGGCGGAAGCGATCGATGTGCTTTCGGCCGACCTGCATCAGTTAGCTGAGGAAGAGCGTCTGCGCTCAATACCAGGCATCGGCCAGGCGATCGAGGGGAAGATTGTCGAAATGCTGGAAACGGGACGATGCCGCTTTTATGATGACTTGGTCGAGGAGATGGGCGCGGAGGTACTGGATCTCCTGGCAATCCGAGGCGTTGGCGCGAAAACGGCGGGGCGACTGTACCGGGAGTTGTGCGTGAAAAGTCTCGCAGATCTTCGGGCAGCAATCGACGGGGATCGGCTCAAGCAGATGAAACGGATGGGAGCGAAGACAATCGCCACAATCGATGAGGGACTTCGGTTTCTCGAAACGCAACAAGCAATGCGCCCGCTCTGGCAGATTTTGCAGATTGCGAGCACCGTTTTCGAGGCCCTGAAAAACTGCTCTGATGTAAAGCGGGTGGATTTCACCGGCGATTTCCGCAGACGTGAGGAGATGTTACGAAGCCTTGATTTCATCGTTGAATGCGCGGATACCGGAGCGATTGTCGAGGTGCTGTCCGGGCTCGATGGCGTGGCATCCCCAATAATACAGGCTGATCTGCATATCGCCGCATCTGTGGATAGGGGGTTTCCATTGCGCGTTCACTGTGTCAGCGCAGAAGCATACGAAGCTGCGTTATTGGCAACGACAAGCACGGACGCGCACTTGGTTCGACTCAATCAGATCGCCGCCGCACAAGCACTTGAGGCAATTGGTCAACCGCCTCCTGATTGGTCAGCAAATAAGACGGAATCGGATCTGTACGGTAAACTTGGATTGCCGTTCATCGTTCCTGAATTGCGCGGGGATGCGAATTCCATCGAGGCCGCATTGGCAGGCAATCTGCCGACGCTCATTGAGACCAGCGACCTGCGCGGCGATCTCCACACCCACACAAACTGGAGTGATGGGCGGCACTCCATTCGTGAAATGGTGGAAGCCGCAAAGGCCGTTGGACATGAATACATCGCTATTACCGATCACTCCCAATCCTCGCGAGTTGCCAATGGATTGTCCCCTGAACGATTGCAGGAGCAGATTCAGCAGATTCGTGAAATCAACACGGAAATCGATGGCATTGAAGTGCTCGCGGGTTCTGAGGTGGATATTCTCAGGGATGGCAGCCTCGACTTTCCCGATGCGCTCCTGGCACAGCTTGACATCGTTGTGGCGAGCGTTCACGCCGGTTTTTCGCTGAGCGAGACGGAGATGACGGAGCGCATGATTCGAGCGATCGAAAATCCGTTCGTCAAAATCATTGGGCATCCGACAGGCCGTTTGCTAGGGCAGCGTCCGGGGTATGCGGTCAACCTTGATGCGGTGAGCGATGCCGCGGCAGCACACCGGGTCGCTTTAGAGATCAATGCCTCCCCAAGCCGGTTAGACCTTGAACCGAGCGCTGTGCGAAAAGCGAGAGTGCGCAACGTCTTGCTGTCGGTTAATACCGATGCCCACGCAACCGCTCAACTTCAACACGGCGCATTCGGGGTCAACGTTGCCCGGCGTGGCTGGCTTACGAAAATTGATGTACTCAATACCTACTCGCTTGCGGCGTTGAAAGAGACCATCTCCTGACCATTGAAGTGAGTAACGCGGTCTTGTGCTTGGGACAATCGGAGATATTCAATTGACATTGGCAGGCGTTTATGATAAATTTCTGATGGGTTGAAATCTCCTGGTATTTTGCGGATTCCAAATGTTTACTAAAGCGAAACTTTTGATAATTAAAACAGAACGGATTCTTGTTCTCCTTTTGTCTCTCATGCCCCTTGCTTTCATGGGGTGTAGCGAAAACGAACAGCCGGTGATTGACAACCCCGGACAGGCAATTTTTGCCCGCATCTTGCCGCCGCTATCCGTCCGTGCCGGGGAGGTGGCGGTGCTGCAGGTCAACGCTGCAGATTCGGACGGCGACGAGCTTCGCTATGAGTGGAGCGCCAAGAACAGCGATAACGAGGATGTCACAAATCGCGTATTTGTGTTTGGTGAACTGCCCTCCCAAACCGGCGAAGATGAGAGCCAGATCGATGAATTCACACAGACCTCTCTGCTCAATCAAGGACCACAAGTACGGTTTACCACGAACAACGCAGGGACTTATCTCGTCACAGTCACGATTGACGATGGGAACGAACACCGAGTTACCGAATCCACCTTCATTGAAGTCACTTCCGTCAACCGGCCGCCGGTACTGGATGCCACGGATGCGATTACAATCAGCCCCGGACCGCCACACCGTATCGCGCAGGATATCTTTCTGACGGCCCAGGCTGCGGATCTGGATGGCGATAAATTGACCTATGAGTGGACGGTAAGAGATCAGAATAATCAAGCCGCTCCGGATGTAATTGAAGCAAATACGGGAGTGAGCATCAAATTTACGACCGACACGCCGGGGAGTTATCTTGTCAGCGTTGCTGTCACCGACGGTCACGATGGACGGGATCGCGCTGCCGTCGTCGTAGTTGTGACCGGGCAACCATAGGTACAGGAATAACTTATGAAAATCCGAATTGCAGATCAGATTTATGAAATTGATACAGAAACCTTATACGCCTGGATCCGGCTCGGTCGTGTTCCGCTCGATGCCTCTGTCTGTTCTGAAACGCTTAGCCAAGGGCGGTGGCAGTCGGTTCGTGAGCTGGATCTTGTCCGGAATCTGTGGGGACTTGATGAAGATTTAACGGACACAAAAGGCGAGAAAGCAGCGACAACCGAAGAAGAATTAAGAGTTGAGCAAAAGTTCCTCGCCTACCAAAAAAGACGCCCGACGGTCACGCTCGCCCTGCTCACCGTGAACATCATTATTTTTCTTCTACTCGATCAATTTACGGGACGTTCAAAAGACCCACAGACCCTCATTCAGTTCGGCGCGTATTCTTATCGTCTGATTGTCGAAGGCGGAGAGTATTGGCGGCTGCTAACAAATACCTTTCTGCACGGCGGCGA
Organism: Candidatus Poribacteria bacterium; assembly: GCA_027296925.1. Classification (GTDB taxonomy): domain Bacteria; phylum Poribacteria; class WGA-4E; order WGA-4E; family PCPOR2b; genus JAPUIP01. The sequence goes on from JAPUIP010000745.1 coordinate 4,815, forward strand.
ATTGCATCTTGTCTTGAACATGGGCCTACTCTTTATCGTTGGCAGTTTGCTCGAGGGGTTGTACGGTAGATGGCGCTTCCTGATTCTGTACCTGATTTCGGCGATCGGTGGCAGCCTCGCGAGCTTGCCTTTTGTTCAAGACGCGCCTGGGGTGGGGGCATCAGGCGCAATCTTTGGATTGATGGGCGTTGTTGTCGCGATTGGAATCCGCCATAAAGAGCAGCTTCCTCGCCGGCGGGGACAGATTTTTGGCTTGCGCCTCCTCCCATTTATTGCTATCGATGTTCTTCTTGGGTTTGTTTTTCCGCAAATCAATAATGCCGCTCATCTTGGTGGATTGGTCACGGGTTTCATTTTTGCGATGATCCTTGTGCCAGAAATCTATACCAATCGTGAACGCGAAACGAAAGCTGTGACAGCGTTTGCAACGGCGCTATTCGGTTTGGTGATTGCGAGCGGCGCCATCACCGTATGGCATTACTTCACCGACTCGGCAGACGTGGTTCAAAAGCGCATGGGGACGGCGTTTCGGTTGCCCTCGGCGGAAGACCTCCCCGCCGCTATCAAACGCTATGAGAAGGAGATTCGTAAACGGGGTTACAACCGGAGAGCCTATGCCGTGCTCGAAAGGCTTTATTTAGAGGCGCTCAAAAACTACCCCGACCAGCCATCGTGGCGGCATAAACTCCGGAAATTCTATGAGCGAGCGCTCCAGGAGGATGCGGAAAATCCGGTTTGGCACTATAATCTGCTCCAGGTTTACCAGGCAACGGTTTTGGGGCAGCCGGAGGAGGAAGCGGAGCTTGAAGATTATATCAAGATGTGTGAAAAGGTCGCACGCAAACAGGGCTATTATGAGTCGCTTTATCATAACCTGGAGTTCTTTTACACCCGCGCAAAAGAACTTGCGCCTCAAGAGGGGAAGGCTTGGGCGCGAAAGCTAGAAGCGCTCTATAAGGAAGCTGTCGAAAAAGACCCTAACTCTGGGACATGGAGTAATAATCTGGCGTGGCTTTACGTCGAACAACAGACCAACTCCTCAAAGGCGGTCGCACTGGCTCTAAACGCGGTAAAGCAGAGACCCAAGGAGAAAAACTTCTTGGATACCCTCGCGTGGGTATACTTACAAAATGGACAGTATCGGAAATCACTCCGCGCATTTGAGCAGGTTTTTGCCATCCCCGGGGAAAATGAAGACGACCTCAAAGCGCAAGAGAGTAGCTGGAAAGGTCTCACCGCGCTCGTCCAGACTGAAGTATCCGCCCCAAAATTACAGGAATTGGATCGGGCATTCTTGAAATTTTATGAACGGTTGTCTCTTACATTCACAGATGATGCAGAAGCTCAGGCAAAGCTTGATGCCATCTTTGATCTCTTCCTGCAAGTGCACCGTCGGGAGTAGGAAATCATGTCTCACAAAAATGTCCATAAGCGTTGCTTGACTTTGAATCGATACACGCTGCTCGCCAGAGCGAATGGTGGAGACGAAGCGGCGATGCTGCTATTTCGATTTCAGCGAGGATTGTACATCGTAACGAGTCTGAAAAATGAGATCGCATCCGACCTTCAGATCAATCAAGCCATCATGGAGAATCTGCTACATTTCTCGGTCAACTGGCTAGATCAGAAAAAGGGGATTTTCCAGCGGGGTCCGATTTCGCGGTGAAGATGCGCTGACACTTCTTTGAAGGCTTCGAATTTGCTTATCTCTGGCCGTTTTTGAAAAATTCCTCATCGATCCGAATCGTTGCCGTCCTCTCCAAACGACGAAGCCATTCCTGATATATCTCTTCCCTCCTCCAATTGCTGGCGAATTGATTGCGCTTCCCCTTCTGTCTCAACGAGAATATGTCGGACTCCCACCTGCTCTTTCTCGTTGAACTCATCCCGATGTTCATCATAGTATCAGTTCTCGATGTGTCGGTAATGCAGCCGGATGCCTCATACCACGTTTCGTTTCAAATGAGACTATTCCGGCATAGGCTTATGTCATTCTGAGCAAGGCGAAGAATCTCAGGACTGCAATCATAAAGCCAACAAGAGATTCTTCACTCCGCTACGCTCCGTTCAGAATGACAAGAACGAATCGTCTCACTTCTAACTGAAAATGGTATCACACCTTTTTTCTTTACAATATGGCAACTTTACTCTATACTTGAAGAGATTGCTAAATCGGGATGTCTGTATTGAGCCGGAGTCGTCATGAGAAACATACTCTACATTTTAGCCTGTCTATTATTGCCAATATGCTGGGGGGCTTTCATTAACTGGATCTTTACCTTTGTCCAGCATCGTTTCGACCGTTCACGACGCTCGCCCCATCGCATCGGTTATCATATTTGAATCCATCAAGCAAAATGGATGTTTACGTCAGCGGTATCCCTGTCAATGTCTTTGAGCTATTGGGGCTGGGTTGCCTGATCGGTTTTTTGTCTGGATTCTTTGGCATCGGCGGTGGTGCATTAATCACACCGATCCTCCATATTTTCTTTGGCATACCCTTCCCGATTGGTGTCGGGAGTGTGCTCTCTCAAACAACCGGAACAGCATTTTCTGCGGTATTGCGCTTTTGGCAATTTGGTGATGTTGATGCCAAACTGGCGTTGATGATTGTTGGCGGTAATTTCGTCGGCATTGAGATCGGCGTCCACTTGCTCGACTGGCTGAATCAACTCGGGAGGGTAAGTGTCGGGAACCGGTTGATTCCAGCGATTCAATTTTATCTGCAATGGATTTTCTTGGCACTACTGATTGTCATTGCTGCATTGATTTTTATCGAATCGGTTATCAGCAGAGGTAAAAAGAAGAGGAAACTCAAACAGCCACTGGGCTTGCTCCAACGCATCCCAATGCCGCCTTACGTTTCCTTTCCCAACTCCGGAGTACGACGGATTTCGCTCTTTGCAGTTTCTTATTCGGCGCTTTTTGTTGGTATTCTCACGGGGCTGCTTGGAATTGGCGGGGGCGTCATTTTTGTACCCTTAATCATCTATGGGTATGGTGTTGAAACGCACACTGCGATTGGCACAGGGCTGCTTATCGTCTTTTTTTCTGCCGCTTATGGAACGGTCACCCACGCAATACGTGGGAACGTCGATCTGTGGCTTGCTGTGCCGTTGCTGATTGGCTCAACGATCTCCGCACAGCTTGGGGCAATCACCACGCGAAAGATAGGTGGCAATTCAATCCGCTTCGGCTTTGCGTTTATTGTTTTGATTGTAGCGGGCATAATTGGTGTCAATCTCCTACATCTCATCTACGGCTAATTCCGACTGGCGCAGCGTTCATTTGTGTTGCCGGCGGAACAGCTTACTCACAAATTATCAAGCCAAGGAGGATGAAATGTATTCAATTCTAATCGTTGAAGAAGACGTTGAAACATCTGAAGCGCTTGAAAAATGCCTCGCTGAAGAATACGAAGTCCATCGGGCAACCAACAGTGTCACAGCAATTACGAACCTCAAGCGGAAAAGGATAGATCTCATCTTAATGGCTCTCAATCTATCAGGCGTTGACGGTATGAAGTTTACCCACCGTTTGCGGACGAATCGCGGATATAAGAATATCCCCATTATTTTGATCGCAGAAAAGGTCGATAACAAAATCGTCGAACTGGGCCTCCAACATGGCGCGAATGACTTCATCATTAAACCAATTGACCCTGCGGCACTAATCAGTAAGGTCCGAAATCAACTGGGCTTAAGCAAAACTGAGGGGGTGAATCTACGGCAGTCTGAACGATACAAGGTCCAGCGGCGCTTGGATTATCAACAACTGAGCCCAGAAGAAATGCTCACGCCACCTGAAGGATATCAGACATCGATATTAAACATCTCGGAGGGCGGTATTGCCTTTTCTCCTCAGTCTGAGATATCGGCAGGAAATATCTGTGCTTTTTCAATTTACCTCGAGGGACAGGAGAGACCGTTCCTCGCTGTGGGACAGATTGTCTGGGTCAAACCGATGAAAGGAAGAAAGGTTGCCGGGGCAAAGTGGCTTGGGTGGGAATCCGGGAAAGAACAAGAATTGATAATGAAAGCTATCCAGGCGGAGAAAGAACCGGAAGACCAAACGAATCAGGCCGAGACGGGTACCATAACCGAAGATTCCTAACCGGTCGGTGGATGCGCTTTAAGGACGATTTGAAAGGTCGAATGATGTCCCAATTACGCCAGAAGATCCTTGTGCTTTATCT